>CAIYWF010000160.1 GCA_903929845.1 uncultured Chlorobiaceae bacterium
ATCAGCTCTTTGCTAATTTATTGACGACACTTCTGCCACGATAATATCCGCAATGGCGGCACGCACGGTGCGGAAGGGTTGGTTCGCCGCAGTGAGTGCAATTGACCGTTGTTGCCGGTTTTGTGCGGGCATTGACTTGGGCGCGTCTTATATCCCTGCGGGATTTCGACATTTTGGCTTTAGGATTGGCCATGGTGCTGCTCTTTATTTATAAATCAGTTAACGATACTTTTCTTTCAGCTTTTCAAGTGACTCCTGCCACGACGTCTGCTGTCCGGCCTGAGGTTTTTCTTTTTCTTCTCTGTTTCCTGAGAGTTCATGGCTGCTGAACAGCCGACAGTCAGGGTTGTTTGTACAGGTTATCTTCATTGGCACCGACAGGATTAACGTGTCGCAAACATCTTCGGTAATGTCAATATATTCAGTACTCTTCTCAATTTGACGATACTCATCATTCTCGTCGTGTTCCCTGTCAAGAGATGTTCCACAGGTATAAAAAAGATCAAGCGAGCCGATCAGAACCTTTGCTATCGGAGCAAGACATCGGTCGCAGGTAGAATCGGCGACTGCTGATGTGCTGATGGTGACAGCTATTTCGTCGTCACTCTTTTTGGCACTGACAGTAACGGTAATTTCTGCCGTAAAACCTGCCTCAGCTAACCGTCTCCCTTCGAAATCCTTCGCTTGACAGGTAAAATCAAGCTTGTTGATTCCTTCTGAAAGAGTACTGGTTCGAATCTCTATCAGCGATTTCTCTTTGTGCATATACCATCTTTTCGATAAAAGAGAATCAATGTACAAAAATTATTACGGAAAATGAAAGCCGTCAGCAGTACAAGTTTTGCCAAAACGCGCAAAAAATGCTCGTGAAGATTTGCTTTTTGTAAAAACAGGTGTATATTAGCCGACAAAATATTCCGCGGTAGCTCAATGGTAGAGCATGCGACTGTTAATCGCAGGGTTGCAGGTTCGAGTCCTGCCCGCGGAGCAGAAAAAAAGGCAGCACACATTATTTCGGTGTGCTGCCTTTTTTGTTTTTATACTGCCTGTGCGTAACATCTGTGAAGAGGACTATTGGATTAATGGTAAATGGAACAATAACTCTATTGAAGCTATGCTTAATGTTCTCATTGTTGATGATGAAATAAACATTCGCAAGACTCTTATGGTTTTTATGGAATCGCGCGGGCATTTTGTGAAATCGGTGAGCAATTCCAGGGATGCATTGGCAGAGGCTGAGCGGCAGGTTTTTGATCTTGCCTTTATTGACTTGCGTTTGGGAGCAGAGAGTGGGCTTGACCTGGTGCAGTTGATGCTACATACATTTCCATGGATCAAGGTCGTGGTGATTACTGCTTATGCTTCGATTGAGAGCGCTGTCGAAGCTATCAAGCGGGGTGCATCTGACTATATTGCCAAGCCGTTTACACCAAATCAACTTGATCTTGTTACCAGGCGTATTGCTGAAGTGAGTGAAATGGAGCAGCGAATTGCGACTTTGCAGGAAGATTTGAGCCGTATTCATCCGGAAATTACTTTCACAACACGCTACACCTCTATGCAGCGAGTTGTTGAGTTGGCTCGTCAGGTTGCCTCGTCTGAAGCTGTTGTTCTCTTATGTGGTCCGAGCGGTACCGGCAAAACGGTGCTTGCGCGTACTCTTCATAACTGGAGCAGCAGGGCTGACAAACCATTCGGGGTTATCTCCTGTCCATCATTAAGTCATGAGCTGCTTGAAAGCGAGCTTTTTGGCCATGCTAAGGGCTCATTTACCGGAGCTGTCAGGGATAATCCGGGACGAGTCTTTTCCTGCGAAGGAGGCACTTTGTTTCTTGATGAAATCGGAGACCTGCCTCTTTCTATACAGCCAAAACTTCTTCGTTTTATTCAGGATCGGGAGTATGAAAGGATTGGTGATCATCAAACACGCAAAGCAAATGTCCGAATCATTGCTGCGACCAATAAAGAGCTTGACAAAGAGGTAAGAGAGGGACGTTTTCGTGAAGACCTTTTTTATCGGTTGAATGTTATCCAGATTGATTTGCCACCGCTTGCAGCTAGGCCTGATGATGTTGAGCAGCTCGCAGTGAGTATGCTGACGTTTTTTGCGGCCCAGAATCACAAAAAACTTGAAGGATTTACGGATACGGCTTTGCAAGTCCTCAGAACCTACACGTGGCCGGGCAATATTCGCGAATTGCGCAATGTTATTGAACGCGCTGTTATTTTGAGCAAAACAGGTGGGATTGGTCTTGAACTTCTTCCTGAGAGCATTGTGACCAAAAGGCATTCTGCTCGTCTTGGTGACCCATTAACCCTTGCTGTGATTGAGGAAAATCACATCCGTCTTATTCTTGCTTCAACAAAATCTCTTCAAGAGGCAGCAGACCTTCTTGGTATTGATCAGGCCACTCTCTGGAGAAAACGCAAACAGTACGAAATATAGGCTCTGGATTTACCCACCCCTGACAGCTTGAAAAATGCAAGCTCTCAATTTGTGCGCCCTTGATTATTTCAAGGGATAACCGCTACTCTGCCTGGCTTTTCTGTTAATTTATAAGCGATTAAATTATTGGTACACTTTTTGCATTACTAATAAACATGAACATCTCAGGAGGTTATCGATGATTGGTATACGACAAAAGCTTGTTCTGGGATTCGGTGGTCTGCTCCTCATTGTTGTTGCAATAGGCGTGCTTACTATCCGTCACATTGATGCCCTTGGCGGGGCTATTGATGTTATTCTCAGGCAAAACTACCGCAGTGTGGTTGCTTGTCAGAAAATGACCGAGTCTCTTGAGCGCATTGACAGTGGCGCCTTGTTTACCTTTGCAGGGCATTATGATGAAGGAATGAGCACTATTCGGGAGAATGAACAAAACTTCCGCCATGCACTGCAGGTGGAGCTTGGCAATATCACCCTTCCCGGTGAACATCAGAAAGCTATGCAGATCAACACTCTTTTTGTTCGATACTACATTATTATTAAACAGGTTACAAATTCATCGATTTCTTTTTCTGAAAGGCAGCGGCGATATTTTACTGACATTCTTCCGCTTTCTCAGCAAATAAAGCAACTCTCATCCCAGGTTCTGGAGATGAACCAGGCAAACATGCAGGCGGCAAACGATAATGCTCGACAGATGGCGGCATCGGCACACAATACCATGCTGGTGGCTATTTTTGCCAGTGCAATTATTGCAATATTATTCAGCTTTCGCTCCCATCGCTGGATTCTCATGCCGATCAAAAAGCTGACAGCATCAGTCGAAGAGATTCGGAACGGCAATCTTGATCTTGTTCTTGATACCACGTCAATGGATGAAATCGGACTGCTTTCACAATCATTTAACGACATGGCGGCAACCCTCCGTAAAATCCGCAAAAGCGATATGGACATGCTTTATCGTAGTCGGCGGGTAACGCAGGAGGTGTTCAAGGTTTTGCCCTTGCCGATAGCGGTGCTGGATGCGAATGGACAAGTTGAAGTATCCACTGACACAGCGGAACGCTATTTTGGGTTGAAAGCAGGTGTTTATGTTCAGGATATCGGTCATGACTGGCTGAAGGAAGTATGGCAGAAAGCTGTTCGATTGGGTTCCGCAACAGAGTCGGATGAGGGTAACGACTACATTCAGCATTTTGAAGGGAGGAACGAGTACTTTTTTCAGCCTTTGGCAGTACCTGTTCTTTTTAGTGATGAGCGTCAGGAGTTTGACGGAACAGCGCTGATCTTCCGGGATGTGACACAGCTTCGCGAACAGCTTGAGCTCAAGCGCAGTGTTATTGCGACGGTATCCCATCAGTTGCGAACCCCTCTTACCTCGTTGAGAATGTCTGTTCATCTTCTGCTCGAAGAACGCATAGGTCATCTCAATGAACAACAGGGCGATCTGCTGCTGGCTGCACGTGATGAGAGTGAGCGGCTTGCGCGTATGCTTGATGATCTTTTGGAGCTCAACCGGATTGAATCGGGAAAAGCTCACATGAACATTGTTGCGGTTTCTCCTTTTCATCTCAGTAGCGAAGGCATTGAGCCGTTCATGGTTCATGCAACTGATCAGGGGGTCTCAATTGTCAATACTATTCATGAGGGGTTGCCTGAAGTAATAGCAGATCCAGAAAGCATCCAGCATGTTTTTGCAAACCTTCTTTCGAATGCTTTACGGTTTACCTCGCCGGGCGGTCAAGTAACCATCAGCGCCTCTGAAGAGGATGAGAAGATCAGATTTTCCGTTGAAGATACCGGGAACGGCATTGCATCTGAACATCTGGAGCATCTTTTCGAAAGGTTTTACCGGGTACCGGGCCAAAAAGCAACGAGTGGTATCGGCCTTGGGCTTTCGATTGTGAAGGAGATTGTTGAAGCTCATGGAGGAACGGTTGGTGCTGAAAATGTCTCAGGAAAGGGGGCGGTATTTTATTTTACTCTGCCCATTCGACAAACCGACCAAGCATAAAAAAGGTTTACAGGGTATTCAACAGAAGAAGGGGGACTATCATGAATGTGTACCATCACCTGTATCTCGGAATACTCATTTTTCTGATTCTTGTTGGAGTGGCTGGATTGATTGGCTTCATTTTTCATATCGGAGGTTAACATGGATTTCGTTGTCGTGCTCACATTTTTTGGTTGCATGGTTTATTTGGTCTATGCCATTGTCAATCCTGAGAAATTTTAAACCTGTCCCATTATGTCATTACTATATGTATTGGTACTGATTGTTCCTGCCTTTTTGTCGTGGCCTCTTGGACGCGCGATGACACTCTTGATAGATCCTGGTCAGAATTCAACTTATGGTCACTGGACTTCGGGGATCTTCAGCAAAACAGGTGGGCTGGCTGCCGTTGAAGAACAGAACTGGAAGAGCTATCTGTTTTCCATGCTGATATTCAATGCCGTCATGTTTGCTTTTGTAACGATTGTCCTTGCCCTACAGCAATGGCTGCCGCTCAATCCCGACGGAAAGGGGGCGCTTGAGGCAAGTCTTATTTTTAATACTGCGGCATCCTTTGTCACAAACACCAATCTCCAGCACTACTCTGGAGAGGCATCCATGAGCTATTTTTCTCAGCTTTTCGGATTGATGTGGCTGCAGTTTGTTTCCGCTGCGACGGGGATTGCCTGCCTTGCGGCTCTTGCCAGAGCGCTGGGCGGGAAAAAAACAGTTGGCAATTTTTACAGCGACCTGATGCGGACTACTTTTTTTGTTCTGTTGCCACTTGCACTCTTTGTTGCCCTTCTTCTTCTTGCCGGAGGTGTTCCGATGACTATGGATGGTGCTGCCATAGCCAATACCCTTGAACATGCAACGCAAACCATAGCCAGGGGACCTGTTGCTGCCATGGAGGCCATCAAACAGCTCGGAACAAACGGCGGTGGATGGTTCGGGCCAAATTCAGCTCATCCTTTCGAAAACCCTTCTTTCTTTACCAATATTCTGGAGTGCTCCAGTATCATCCTGATCCCAATGGCAAGTGTGTGGATGTTTGGACGCATAACAGGGCGTATGCGCGATGCTGCTGTAATATTTTCAGTCATGATGGTACTGCTTGTTTTTAAAGTCGGCACGGCAGTCTGGCTTGAAGGGGCTCCTGCAACAGCGCTCTCCGGCCTGCCAGTCGAGGTGGTTTCGAATCTTGAAGGCAAGGAGCTTCGCCTTGGTTCCGGTGCAGGCGCTCTCTGGGCAGCAGTAACGACGGCGACCAGCAATGGCTCGGTTAACTGCATGCACGATAGTCTTAACCCGCTCACCGGTCTTGTTCCACTTGTCGGGATGTGGCTGAATGTTGTTTTTGGCGGTGTCGGGGTTGGCCTGATCAATATGTTTGTGTTTATCATTGTCGGCGTGTTTATCTGCGGGATGATGGTTGGCCGAACACCGGAATATTTCGGGCGAAAGGTTGAGACCCCTGAAATGACGCTTGCGCTGCTTGCTCTGCTGGTTCATCCTGCTCTGATTCTCGGCGGAACGGCACTCTTTGCAGCCACACCCTTAGGCGCTGCAACTGTAGGAAATCCCGGAGCACACGGTTTTACAGAAATTCTTTATGAGTTTTCGTCGTCGGCAGCAAATAACGGGTCCGGTTTCGCCGGGCTCGGCAACAGCAGCATTCCCTGGAACATTGCTACCGGTATTGTAATGCTGCTGGCGCGCTTTATCCCGATTATTCTGCCTCTGGCTATTGCCGGTTCGCTGGCGGCAAAGAAGCCAGTTCCGGTAACAGCAGGAACGCTCAGAACTAATACCCTGCTGTTTGGACTCATTATTTTAGGGAGTGTTGTTTTAATCGGCGCACTTCTCTTTTTACCAGTCGCCGTTCTTGGTCCGGTCGCTGATCATCTTACTGCAATCATTCATTGAACCATGAAGTTTTCTAAGAATCAATAACTACATCGTGATGAAAACGAATCCCTTGCCGAATGTCCATGATCAGGCAAAATCTGAGCGCCGGCAGTCAAGAACATCCTCAATTTTTGAAAAAAAGCTTGTTTTGAGTGCTCTCGGTCGATCATTAGTGATGCTTGATCCAAGAGCTATGGTAAAAAATCCTGTTATGTTTGTTACAGAAGCCGGAGCTGTGCTGACAATGCTTATTGCTGTTTTAAATATGATGTCAGGAGCCGGACACCAGCTCTATACTGTATCCGTCATGGTTATCCTGTGGCTTACGGTTATGTTTTCAAACTTCGCTGAAGCCCTGGCGGAAGCTCGGGGCAAGGCTCAGACTGACAGTCTCAAACGAACACGACAAAATACGGTTGCCAGACGAGTAAAAGATGGTAAAGAGGAGTCGGTAAGTTCTGACGAGCTCAGTGAAGGTGACCGGGTGATTGTTTTGACAGGCGAAACCATCCCTGGAGATGGAGAGGTTGTTGAAGGGGCTGCAATGGTTGATGAATCGGCAATTACCGGTGAATCGGCACCGGTGGTGAGAGAGGCTGGCGGTGACCGTTCGGGAGTAGTTGGCGGAACAAGGGTTCTTTCAGACCAGATCGTTGTGCGCATTTCCGTTTCAGCCGGGAACTCTTTTCTTGATAAAATGATCGCTCTTGTTGAAGGAGCAATCCGGCAGAAAACACCGAATGAACTAGCACTGACCGTAACTCTTGCCGGACTGACGCTGGCATTTTTGCTGGTAACCGGTACACTATGGCCAATCGGTAAATATTTTGGGATAACGCTTCCGGTACCGACTCTGGTTGCTCTTCTTGTCTGCCTTATTCCGACAACTATCGGCGCGTTGCTTTCTGCCATAGGAATTGCAGGGATGGACCGTGCGCTGTCGGCCAATGTGCTGGCAAAGAGCGGTAAAGCCGTAGAACTCGCCGGGGATATTGATACCCTGCTGCTCGACAAAACCGGAACTATTACAATCGGTAACCGTCAGGCAACGGATTATTTGCCGCTGCCCGGTATCAGCAGGGAACGTCTTGCGACTGTGTCAATGAAGGCTTCATATGGCGACCAGACTCCTGAAGGCAAGTCCATTATTGCCCTGGCTGAAAAAACGCTTGGTATAAAGGGAGCTGCGGATGGTGATGGAACAGTTGTGCCGTTTTCCGCACAAACCCGAATCAGCGGTATTGATCTCCCTGATGGCCACAGTCTTCGCAAGGGTGCTCCGGATACACTTATAAGCTATTGTAAAAATCTGGGAGGCGATGTTTCTGAAAAGATGCAGGGAATGGTTGATGACGTTGCCCGCAAAGGAATGACCCCGATTGCGGTTGCTGATGGCAAAGAACTACTGGGTGTTATTGCCTTGTCTGATATTCTCAAGCCCGGCATCTCCGAACGATTTGCCCGGCTTCGTGCCATGGGCTTGCGTGTCGTTATGGTGACAGGTGACAATCCGCTTACTGCCGCAGCCATTGCTGCACAGGCTGGTGTAGATGATTATATAGCTGAAGCACGCCCTGAAGACAAGCTGGCCTATATCCGCAAGGAACAGCAGGGCGGAAGATTGCTTGCCATGATGGGGGATGGCACCAATGATGCGCCAGCGCTTGCCCAGGCTGATATCGGTGTTGCCATGAACTCCGGTACCCAGGCGGCCAAAGAGGCTGGCAATATGGTCGATCTGGACAGTGATCCGACAAAACTTATTGAGATCATCGAGATTGGCAAGCAGTTGCTTATGACGCGGGGTGCATTGACGACGTTTTCCATTGCCAACGATGTTGCCAAGTACTTTGCCATTATTCCGGCAATGTTTGTTCTGGCAATACCAGGACTCGC
>CAIYWF010000161.1 GCA_903929845.1 uncultured Chlorobiaceae bacterium
GCAGCGACAAGAAATGACCGGTAGCCGGACAACATTTCTTACACCATTCTTGTCACGCCTCGCCGCGTAAAACGGCGACGCCGTGACAAGAATGAAGAATTTCGGAATGAAAAATGAAATCATGAAATGCTCAACGCAATACCGATGGTTCTCAGTACTGCACAGTAGCAGATTGGCGCGAAAGCGGAGTACCGCCTTCGCTTCTGCACGCCCAGCCGCACCACCCAACAAGGCGCACTTGAGTACAAGAGCGCCGCTACGCGCGAGCGCTACCCCTTAAGTGGACAGCAATAAGGCGATCTCTTCTGCGGTTCCTGCCCAACCTGCTCGGTTGAGAAGCGCCGCATCCCCGGTCGCTGACTAGGGCATAGCCGTATCGGAGCACCCTTGCTGCCGCTCTCCTCAACCTTGTCCTTGATCCACTTTTAGCTTTCAAAGCAAAGCCGGAATGTGCAACCAACTGACTACGGGACGAACACGAGGCGGAAGACAACAGTATTGAGCCAGCGGTCGGGGATACCATATACAGTCGCACATCAGAACCCAAGCAGCCCCTTGATATAACTGAATTCATTACTCTTGACAAGCGCAACAAACGTGATATAGGCAATAATTCCTAATATCCATTCTGCAGTGACCCAGAAAAGAAAATCTCTGTCGTGTCGGTGAATCCATGCTTCACGAAAACGGATGCTCAGCAAAAGCGAGGCGCTGAAATGAAGCACATGCCACCAACGAACTATTGCCGTTGTCTTAATCTCATTCCTGCCATACATAGATATGCCTTTATTTTTCATCTCTTCGCGGATATCATCATCAACGAGAGGTGCCACGAGATGATAGTATCGGTTATACCAGAACCATGCAAAGAAAAGCCCCAGGGGGAGCAGCACTTTAAGTAAAAATCGTAGCGGGCGGTAACCCCAGCCAAAAACCCAGCCATAGAGCTGCATACGGAACTCACCAAGCAATTCTGTCTCCTTTTCCGCAAGCTCGTACATAACTTCATCGGCAGCGGCCTTGTTGCCTTGCGCCAGATAATTTTCACGTAGCCGATCATAAAATATCCTGAACAACTCATAGCGCTGATGATTGAGTGTTCGGGAAAGATCATCTCGTTTGTTTTTCAAAACAGCAAACGCCGA
This sequence comes from uncultured Chlorobiaceae bacterium, assembly GCA_903929845.1. Taxonomy (GTDB): domain Bacteria; phylum Bacteroidota; class Chlorobiia; order Chlorobiales; family Chlorobiaceae; genus Chlorobium. Next base: position 1,146 of record CAIYWF010000161.1, read on the forward strand.
CGAACTGTCGGAACTGACCGCTGAGCCATCTAATTGCCTGAGCAGCAAGGTTATAGCCTTCCACTCCTGATACGTTGCGGATGCTGTATCGTCAACTCTCAACTTCCCTTTCAAGAAACTCCAGTCACAGAAAAAACGCCCTGAAGGAAACGAGGTCTTGTCATCAACAAAAAATATTGATGAGTCGCCAAAACGGCTTAACCGAAAATCGAGTCCCTCCTGGAAATGGGTTGATGTCAGGTTGAGCACCTTGTAGAAGGCTGTATTTTCAAACACCGTGTGCTGCTGAAAACGGGCTGAATGAAAACTCACATCATTGTTGAACGTCGTGCTCCTGAAATCCGTAGCCCCCGAAAACTGCGCTCCCTGAAACATTGCCGCTTCATGAAACCGTGACTCACGAAACGAGACAGGTAATGAAAAGCACACTCCCCTGAATAATGCGAAACTATTAAACGTAGTTTTGTCGAACGATGTCGTTCCGGAAAAATGGCTTTCATTGAACGAAGCAATACTTCTAAAAGTCGCACGGGAAAAATTCAGCGATGCCAAAAATTCTGAGCCATCGAAGTATGCCGCTTTGCTGAAACGACAAGTTCCAAACGAGACCGTTGCCTGTTTATCTACCTGCTTATCAAAACGGGAGGCATAAAAACGACTTACTCCATCAAATGAGGAAGCCGTAAAATCTGCGCTTCCCCCAAAAGTCGCATCCTGAAAATCAACATCATGACCAAATACCGACTCATTAAAAAAAACAGCGTCTTTAAAATGAGTATCTCGAAACCGTATGTCCCTCTCGAATCGGGAAACGCAATACCCGGGCCCACCAAGAAATTGAGTATCACGAAAACCAGGGAGGCCAGGAAACGTGTGCCCATAAAAAAAAGTTTTCGCAGAAAATGCCAAAGAATCAAAATTTACCTTCTCATGAAACAGCAACACATGCCTTAAAGGATCAATATCTTGCTGCTTCTCTATTGTTCCTCCATAAGGCCAGACAACAGGATTTCCAGCTTTAACCTGCCCTGGAATACAAAAAAAAGCGATCCCAAAGCACAACAGGAGAGCAACCTGCAAAACTCCTCGTTTGATTTTACAACCAGCCATACTGCACAAGGAAAAAAGGTGAACATTAAATCTAACGCGGGCCTCCCTTCGGTCGGCATCTTCTATGAACACTTCGCCATTCCGATCATGATGCGTGTGACTCTGCGTCGCATAATGCTGCTTGCCTTCCCCTGTCGTATGGAGCGCCTGCCGCTCGTCCCTCGCGGCGGCTTCCTCTCCATCCGACGGGAAGGCTGCGTGCTGGCTCAAGGGGAAAGCCGGAATGGACTGCCGAACTACGGGACGAACACCAGGCGGAAGCCAACACTGCCGCCGCGGAGGCCGGGGGGGTAGTCGCTCCGAGAAGCCGACCGACAGTACCCCGCATAGGAGCCCCAGCACCCACCACGAAGCACACGGCGCGAACTAGATTCATCGGTATTTTCAGGGTTCTCAACCACACCTTGTACCATGCACGCTTCGTAATACTTCTCTCCATACCTGTCTCTGCACCACTCCCATACATTCCCGTGCATATTGTACAACCCCCAGTCGTTTGGCGCAAAATAATTGACCGGCACGGTTGTGCATCTGAACTCTCCCCTCGTGTTCCCCTTATAGGGATAGTTCCCATCATAATTGGCCTGGTCAGTGGTAAGATTGCTGCCTGTTGCGAATGAAGTGATCGTTCCGGCACGGCAGGCATACTCCCACTCCGCTTCTGTTGGCAATTGAAAGGTTTTCCCTATTTTTGATGAGAGCCATTTACAATACGTATCGGCATCATTCCAGCTCACATGCACGACCGGATGGTGGTACTCGCTCAACGGACGGATATTACCGGCAGGATCGCACCGCCAATTCACTCCTTCTTGTTGTGTCCATTTTCCATCCTTATACACAAAACTCCAGCCATCCTTTGTTGCATCAGTAGAATCACCTTTCTCTGCAATGAAGCGGCTGAATTCGGCAACACTCACTTCATGGCGGGCCATGAAAAATTCCGATAGCTTCACGCGGTGCTCCGTTTCATTTTTTTCTCGCTCTGCCTCTCCATCAGGGCTGCCCATCATAAATTCCCCGGCAGGGATTTTCACAAAATCATCAACACAATACAACGGCTTCTCTTTGGCACATCCGGCAACCAGAAACAGCATAAAAAAAACTATAAAACCCAAGTATAACCGCCTTATCAAAGAAAACTTATGCCGTTTCTGCTCAAACAAAAAACGATTGCCTCTCTGAAATGGTAAAGCTGCGACGCCCACCAGCGCTTCGGCGATTATTGCCGGTTGCTCAAACATTCTAATGATGTCATTTTTTATCATGCTCTGTCAACATAGTCATTCATCTCCCAATCTCCTGCAACAAACCATGCCGGGAATCTTCGAAGCGGCTATCCGGCTCGCCCTACCAACACCTCGGCATGGTATCTGGTCATCTTTGCCCTGAAACAAAACAGGGTCAGGGTCATCAATCTGTTCATAAGCAGCCATCCAGCTTTCCCCTTGAGCTACGGGACGAACACCAGGCGGAAGCCAACATTGCTGTTGCGGTTGTCGGGGGGGTTGTTGTTCCGATTAGCCGACCGACAGTTCCTCGCATTGTTGTTCCAGCTACCACCACGAAGCACACGGTTCGAACCCACAATTGATGCCCTTTTCATCATCCATTTGCCAGCATTGAAGAGTACACATTTTTTCCGAAATTCTCTTGCTTGAGCATATTCAGTAAAGGCAAAAAGTGGCATAGCCAGCTTACACAAAGAACGCTAAAAGCTACGCATTTGCATTGCAGCAAAAATGAAGTCCCAGCCGCTCCGCTTCCGGCATTCCCCTCCCTCATGCGTTCACTCCGCTTCCGCTTGTCTGTCTTGTTCCGGTTGCCGCTCCGCGAGTACGCTACACTTGGCACCTTCACAAGCCAGCCGCGCTTCAGCTCCGGTTCATGCAGCGCACTTCATGGGCGTGCGAAGTCTCTACTCTCAGGCAAAGCGCCATGACCGAAGTACCGGCAAGGCGAATTAAAGATCGTCCGTGCCTCCACGTTTTTCGTTGAGGCCCCTGTAATCGCTTCGCCGCGTGCGTTGAAAAAGAGTCGTGCTATCATGCTTTTTGCATGCAACAGCAGGGAAACTCTAAAGCACCAGCAAGCAAAAAGCCCGCCAGCTCTCGCTTCGATATCTCTCCTGGTACACTCTCTAATCTGCCTGCTTCCCACCGATGCGGTTGGCAAGAAGAGCGTCAAACCAATTTCTGCATGAGCGTACCGGTGTAATGTGTGCCAGCGAATCCAGAGCAATATGTACCACCTGCACCTCTCAGGTTTCCAGTACCTTGTGCAGCTCACTTCCTCCCATGCACAAAAAGTTTGCCTGGCACGGGGAAGCCCTTGTCCCCCCGGGGAATGGCTTAAAAGCCATATCGCTCAACCAAGAACTCACAGCCATGCAACACTCTTCACATACCCTGCCGCTTTTCACCACTGAAGCCGCCACTGTCACTATTCCCCGTTACGGAATCAGCCTTGTCAGAGAATCCCGGATCATCTAGACCAAAGGCATTAACGGAGCAGAAATGGTCGTCGACTTATGCCACACAATCGGCCTGCAACAACGCGCCAGCGAAGAACTCCATGTCTTCTATCTCAATACCAAAAATGACGTCATCGGCATGGAACTGGTCAGCAAAGGCACCCTCAACGCCTCACTCGTCCACCCCCGCGAAGTCTACAAAGGCGCCCTCCTCGCCAACGCAAATTCTATCATGGTCGTCCACAACCACCCGTCCGGCAACCCCGAACCCAGTAGAGCCGACAAAGAAGTAACCACCAAACTCATCGAAGCAGGCAACATCCTCGACATCAATCTCCTCGATCACATCATCATCGGCAACAACCAACACTTCAGCTTCTTCTCACACGGCCTCATCCCCAAATAACTCACCCCACAACCCAAAAAAGGGCAAGGAACCCCCGTGTCCAAGCCCTCCACCCCCGCATGACGCCCTCCTCTCCGTCCACCACCAAATACAAAAAATCACTTCACAAACAGTGGATTACTCAAAATTCCTGTTTACATTATTCTCATAA
>CAIYWF010000162.1 GCA_903929845.1 uncultured Chlorobiaceae bacterium
CATCCATTATGACAACCGCTACTACATGTATCAGGATGGATCGTGGTACAACTCTTCTGACTACCGTGGCTCATGGGTTGCTATCCGTAAGAACGATCTTCCTGAGAGAATCAGAATGCATCGTCCCGAGGATATTAGGAAGTTTCGAGACAATGAATCCCGCCGACGTGGCAACGATAATCATCAGTATCGTCGAGATGACGACAACCGCAGGTAAAACTGCAGAAGTGTGTCGATGGTAAAACGGATGTTGATGAGCAAAGGGGCTCAATAAAAGAGGGAAGATTGTTTCCTGCTTCCCGATTGGAATAACTTTTAACAAGGAAAAAGTGCCATGAATAAAAATATTTGGTTGACTGCTGGAATTGCAGGAATGCTGTTAGGTAACCCATCTGCTGATGCTCGGGCAGAAGTCAGTGTACAGATCAGCACAGGAAACAGACCCTCTTTTGTGATTAATTCCGCACCAAGTTTTGTCTATCTGCGTTCCCAGGGATTTTCGGTATCTGTCGGTAGCCCTTATGATATCGTCTACTACAGGAACTATTACTACATAAACCACAACGGGAACTGGTATCGTTCTTCGAACTATCGTGGTCCGTGGATGGTCATTTTGAACCAAAGGCTTCCTTATCAAATAAGAAGGCATCGCTTCGATGATATCAGAAGATATCGTGACGTTGAAGCCCGCAGGTCTGGCCATGAGAATAACCGATATCAGCGTAATGACGATAACAGACGACGCATCCTGGATCAGCGTAATGAGCCTCACAACAGGCGAGTCGAAGGTCCGCCGAAAAATAATGTCCACAACCAAAAAGTTGAGGGACAACAGAAGAGTAACGCCACCACCAGGCGAGTCGAGGGTCAATCCAAGAAAAATGCTGCCAGCAAGGATAAGCAGAATGAGGGTAGAAAAAGAGATTAACTGATTTTTTACTCATGAAATGAGTGCAGCAGACATGCCTCCTGCATTTCTGGCTGTCCCTTGTCCCGATCGAAACAGGAAATTTACAAAACGAACCCATTCCTGATGATCTTTTTCGGCAGGATTTAAGTTTAACTCAAATCCAGTGACTTATGTACGCTTCTTACAAGTTGTTGACTGCTAAATGGTTTTTGGATGAAATTTACCCCATCTTCGACCACACCGTGGCTGGCAATAATGTCGGAAGTGTAGCCGGACATAAAGAGCGTTTTTACTGCCGGGCAGATTGATTGTATTTTGTCGGCAAGTTGGCTGCCGTTCATCTCCGGCATAACAACATCGGTAAGGAGCAAATCGACAACGCCCTTGTGTTTGGACGCAATGTGGAGCGCTTCTTGAGGAGTTGCAGCAGGAATTACCAGGTAGCCCTGCTGCTCAAGAATCCGCTGACACACGTTCAGAATATCGGGTTGGTCCTCACAGAGAAGAACTGTTTTTTTGTTCTGTAGAGTTATCGGCTGCGATGGTTCATCTTCTATTTTATCGGTATTTGCTTTGTGAACGGGCAGGTTGATTTTGATCGTGGTACCCTTACCACGAACACTTTCAAAGGTAATACTGCCTTTATTTTGCTTCACAATACCGTAGACGGTTGAGAGTCCGAGGCCAGTACCTTTGCCTGTTTCTTTGGTGGTAAAAAATGGTTCGAAAATATGGGAATGATACTTTTTTTCGATACCCGATCCGTTATCGGTGACAGCAAGGGTGATGTATTCGCCAGGGATTGTACTGGGGTGTCCGGATTGGCAATCTTCCCTGTTGAGAGAGAGTCTGCTTGTCTTGATTGTGATCCTTCCGTTGCCAGTTATGGCATCACGGGAATTGACACAGAGGTTGGCAAGGATCTGGTCAAGCTGCGACGGGTCTATTTTGACACGGGTTTGTTCTGCTGTCGGTATCCAATCCAGTGAAATATTCTCACCGATCAACCGTCTCAGCATTGAGAGCATCCCTTCAATCGTCGAATTCAGATCAAGTATTATTGGCATTGCTATCTGCTTGCGAGCAAAGGCGAGAAGCTGCTTGGTAAGATCAGCGGAGCGTGTAGCCGCCCGTTGGATGGCTTCAAGGTCGGTATGTATTGCTTGTGAGAGGTTTTTTTCATTGAGGGCCATTTCGGCATATCCAAGGATGACTCCGAGCATGTTGTTGAAGTCATGGGCTATACCACCGGCAAGCTGGCCGACCATCTCCATTTTCTGGGAATGCAGCAGTTGTGCTTGAAGTTTTTCACGCTCCTCCTCCAATTGAACTTGTGTCTTATGGACACGTAACATGGTAATCCCATTGGCAAGATTGTCTGCCAGTGAAGTGAGCAAGGTTGTCTCTTCTTCATCAAAAGCATTCGGTTTGGCAGAATATATAGCCAAAAGCCCAAATACTTCGCTCTCAGCTTTTAGAGGCAAAGTGAGAAGTGAAGCGTAACCATGTCTTGTGGCCTCCATACGCCATATTTCGAAGAGCGGGTCGTCAAGAATATTTTTAACAATACTTGACCGGGCAGTGCGGATTGCCATTCCTACGGGTCCTCTCCCTTGCGGAATATCTGCCCAGGATACCTTAATATTTTTAATATAATCGCCGACGAAACCTGCCTCAGCGACAACAGATATACTTTTTGCCTTGTCGTGTTCGGGATAACCAACCCATGTCATCCGGTAACCACCAGTTTCGACGATGATGTTGCAGACCTTTTGCAGAAGTTCCATTTCATCATTGGAGTGAATAAGTGCTTCGTTACATTTGTTGGTCGCCTTGAGAGCACGTGTCAGTCTCCGTAATTCTTCCTCATCCCGCAGCCGGTCAGTAATATCAGTAATGATGACATGGATGACCGCTTTGCCATCCAGCTCTATTTTATTACGAAAAATCTCTACATCCCGAATTGATCCATCGGCCCTCCGGTGGCAACCTGTAAATTTATTTTGCTTCCGGAGTGGTACGGTTTTCAGGTTACTTATTATGGCATCAGGCGCCAGAGTATTAATATCCCTTGTGTACATCTGCTTGAGTTCTTCAACTGACCATCCATACCAGTCTGATGCCTTCTGATTAACATCAAGAATTTTTCCTGTATCGGGATCAAGAATAGCCTGGATTGCCGAATGACTATTAAAAAGCGTCCTGAACCGTTTCTCACTTTTTCTGAGTTCCTTTTCTGCCTCTTTGCGTTCGGAAATGTCGTCAATTATTACCGTAAAATAGCCCTTCTGCATACTATAGACAGAGATATCAAAGGATTTATGCAGTGGTTCAAGGTGAATTTCAAACCGATCAGGAATCCCGGTTTCAGCTACCCTTAAGTGTTTCTGGATAAACTCTGGATGTGAATTCTTTATATTCGGGAATATCTCCGATGCTGTGCGTCCAATAACATTCTGAAGACCGGTAACCTTTTCATAACCGGCATTGACCTCTTGATGAATAAAATCAACAGGGCGGCCCTTTTCATCGCAAATTACCTGGCAATGGACGCAACCATATCGCATGTTTTGAAATAAATGACAAGAGGTGTCATTATGGTTGTGCCTTTTCTGTTTGATTTTGTCGCTGTGCATGAGGCTGAAGGCTTACTGCCAAAAAATGGCACTCGTGAAAATATTTATAAAATCAAGAAATTATTTGAAAGAAATTCCTGCAGAGTGCGTACTAATTATGGAGAAGTGAATTACTTCGGTTTATTTAAAAATGTTTCCATTAAAAATAAAAGTAAAATAACTTATGAAAAAGAATCTTATCGCAGGTATTGTGGTTTCTCTTGCAATGACCGGTTTTTTTGGTGGTGTTTCTTTTGCTGCAGATGCAGCAGCACCTGCAGCTCCAGCAAAGGTTGAGGTAAAGGCTGAAAAGGCACCTGCAGCAGCAGCAAAAAAGAAGGCTACTAAGAAGAAAGCTGCTAAAAAAGCTGAAGTAAAGAAAGCTGAAGAAAAGAAAGACGACGCAAAGAAATAAGCTAAGTCTTCCTTTTTGATGCCGTATTGACAAAGCGTGGTGAATGGGTGAAACAGGTGATGATAAGGTGTCTATACGGTCTTGAATTGCTTTTCAGAAAAGCCCTTTTTTAGGGCTTTTCTGATTATATGTCGTTTTTATTGTTGAATTTACAACACTCTTATATAACCGGGAGAAATTGCCATGTTTGGATTGGGTGGACAAGAGTTGCTGCTGATTCTGTTTGTTGTTCTGTTGTTTTTCGGCCCTTCAAAACTTCCTGAACTTGCCAAAGGGCTGGGCAAAGGAATGAGGGAGTTTAAAAAAGCTCAGGCCGATCTGGAAAATGAATTCCACAAAGTTGCAGAGAGTTCCGAGGCTGAAGATAAACCAGTTGAGCCTGTGGCTTCAAAGGAGGTGAATAGTGGTACGGAGAGTAAAAAATCGTGACTGCGAAACAACAGTTCTCCCTATATTGAGCATACAGTTATAGAAAAGGTTTGTGCCCAACTTCCTTTAATTGATGCTCTCTTTGGCCTATGTTTACTTTCCTGCATGCAGCCGATATCCATCTCGATAGCCCATTAAAGGGGCTTGAAGAGTATCAGGATGCTCCGCTGGAGCAGATCCGGCTTGCAGCCCGCCGGGCGTTTGACAATCTTGTTCAGTTGGCGCTTGATGAAAAAGTTGCTTTTTTGCTGCTTGCAGGCGACCTTTACGATGGCGACTGGAAAGACTATAACACTGGCATCTATTTTGTGAGCCGTATGGGTCGCCTCCGTGAGGCAGGTATTCCGGTGATCATGGTTTCAGGCAACCACGATGCTGCGAGCCAGATTACCCGGTCTTTGAAACTTCCCGACAATGTCACGCTTTTCCCGCATCGGAAGGCCGAAACCCATTTTCTTGATCATTACGAAGTCGCCATACACGGTCAAAGTTTTTCTGCCCGTTCGGTAATGGATGATCTTGTCCGTGACTTTCCTCAAGCCGATCCGGCGCTCTTCAATATCGGGGTGCTGCACACCAGCCTGAACGGGAGAGTGGGTCACGCGTCTTATGCTCCCTGTACCCTTGATGCGCTCAAATCAAAAGGGTATCACTACTGGGCGCTTGGCCATATTCATCAACGCGAAGAGATTTGCCGTGATCCATGGGTCGTTTTTCCTGGCAATATTCAGGGGCGCCATATCCGTGAGACTGGCTCCAAGGGGTGTACGTTGGTCTCAGTAGAGGAGCGGCACGTCACGAAAGTTGAGCAGCGGGAACTGGATGTCCTTCGCTGGGCGCTCTGTTGGGTCGATCCTGCTGGCTGCGACAGCCTCGACTCTCTCTCAGATCTTGTTCGCAATCGTTTTGAAGAGGAGAGGGCAAAGGCAGATGGACGTCCGCTGGCGGTACGTCTGATTGTGGAGGGGATAACGCCTCTGCATGGTCAACTGCATGAGAATTACCGCCAATGGAATGAGGAGATTCGAGCTGTTGCGGCCACTCTTGGTGATGTCTGGATTGAAAAAGTGGTGATAAAGAGTCGTAAAAGGGATGAGCCGCTGCAGAATTTTACAGACGAATCACCCCTCCGGGCCTTGCTGAAAGCGGTTGAATCCCGTCAGTTTGAGGAGTCAAGCCTTGTGGCGCTTGTTCCTGAATTTGAAAAACTTCGCAGTAAACTCCCTTCAGACCTGTTTGCCGATGGCGACCCGTTTCAGCCCGATGCCGACGAGCTTTCCGCCCTGCGTGACGAGGTGAATGAGCTGCTGATGGGCAAAATTGAGCGAGGGGCATCATGAAGATCAAACGTCTCGAACTCAAAGCGTTTAGCCATTTTACTCATGAGGCGCTCGATTTTTCTTCACCCATTCCCGGTCTGCATATCGTGTACGGGCCCAATGAGGCAGGCAAGAGCAGTGCGATGAGGGCGCTTCATGCGTGGTTATTTGGCTTTCCCGTGCGTACCGGTGATAATTTTCTGCATCAGAGCCCGCAGCTTCTTGTTGGTGGCAGCCTGCAGGGGAGTGATGGGCGCGAGTTGACCTTTTACCGCCGGAAAAGAAATCTTAAAGATCTTTTCGACCAGCATGACAAACCGTTTGAGCCATCAGCGCTATTGCCTTGGCTGCATGGTGTTGACAAGGAGCTTTTTACGGCGCTTTACGGCATTAATCATGACACCCTGATTCAGGGTGGGCAAGGTATTCTTGATCAGGAGGGGGAAGCAGGCAAGGCGCTTTTTGCCGCCGGAGCCGGGCTTGCCTCTCTGAAACCCATCATGGATGAGCTTGAAGAGGAGGGTGATCAGCTTTTCAGACCACAGGGCTCAAGCAGATTGATTAATGAGGCGATTGCCCGCCATAAAGAGCTGCACATACAATGCAAACAGGCTGCACTTTCAGGCCGGGAGTGGGAGGAGCATCGGCAGGCCCTGGATGAGGCGCTCAAAAAGCTGGAGGAGAATCAGCTCATCAGGCAGGAACGTGAGAGGGAGAAACGACGGCTTGAGCGACTGATACAGGCATTGCCGGATCTGTCGGATCGCAGAAATCTGATCGAAAAACTCGCAGAGCTTGGAGAGGTTATGCTCCTTCCTCCAGACTTTACCGAACGTCGCATGAGCCTTGAACAAAAAGAGAGTGCCGCCTGTCTCCAGAATGAGCAGATCAAAGCACGTCTTCAGGCACTGCGTGAAAAAATGGCGGAGCACTCTCTCAATCAGGGCTTGCTCGATGAAGCTGACGCTATAGAGGAGCTGCATCAGCGTCTTGGAGAATACAGGAAAGGCAAAAGTGACCGCCCGTTGCGTGAGGGGCAGCGCATCAGCGCCCGTACGGCTGCAGCGGAGCTGCTCCGGCAGATTAAGCCCGGTTTATCGCTCAACGATATTGAAACCCTGCGTCCCGGCCTTTCAAAGCGAAAGACGGTTCATTTTCTTGGCTCACGCTATGAAGCCATTGTGCAAGGGGGTCGCAATGCTCGGCAACAATTGCAGGATGCCGAAAAATTGCTCGAGAATGCCAGCAGCGAATTAAGCAAACTTGCGCCTGTTTCTGATTCAGCGCAACTGGCACGCGCACTGCTTGCTGCTGAACGTGCGGCGGATATTGACAAGGAGATCATGACTCTCGAACAAGAGCGCGAAAAGGGAGAGCATGAATGCCGTACAGCCCTGAACCGCCTTGGTCTCTGGAGCGGCCCACTCGAACAAGTGCTTCCTTTGCCCCTTCCTCTGCCGGAGACCGTCAACCGTTTTGATGAGGAGTTTCGAGCACTGGTTGACCAAGAGCGACAGCTTCAGGCAGAAAGAGAGGCCCTTGGGCATGATCACGCACAGGTTGTGAAGCGCTTGCATCACCTTGATTTTGCCAGTGATGTGCCATCCGAAGAGGAGCTGGCGAAGAGCCGCAGTCGACGCGACCAGGGATGGCGCCTTCTGCGCAGACAATGGATACAGCAAGAGGATGTGGCCACCGAAAGCCGCAATTACGATGTCGAACGTTTGTTGCCGGAGGCCTATGAGAAGATGGTCAGCATTTCCGACCTGATTGCTGATCGCCTCTATCGGGAGGCTGATCGTGTTCAGCAATATTCGTCATTGAAAGCCGAAGCAGAAAAGATTGAAAAGAGGCAGGCCTTGCTTCATGATAAAGAATCAAGTGTCAAAGGAGCTTTAGCCGAGACCACCCGTCACTGGCAGGAACAGTGGAGAGCCTGCGGGTTTCTACCGCTCTCTCCACGAGAAATGCGCGCTTGGCTGATCTCGTTTGATCTTCTCCGTCTCCAGGTCAGAGAGTCCGAAAAAAGAGCAGGAGAACTGGCTGAAAAGGTGGTGCGTCGTAGTACGTTGAGAGAGTTCCTTCTGAAAGAGATTGTCGCGATCAGGGGAGAGTGCGCCTTTCCTGGAGAAACGCTGGAGCCGGTTCTTGACGATGCACGATTGCTGCTCAACACCATGCTGGCACTTCAAAAGGCCCACGACTCGATGGATGTCAGAATTCGCAATCTCTCCATCGCCCTGGAAACCGCACGCAGCAACATGCTCAAGGCTGAAGATGAGCTTCAGCAATGGCGGACTGACTGGCGTGATGCGGTTACGTCGCTTGGCCTCGAAGGCACTGTTCTTCCCCCTGAGGCACTCGATATTCTTGATACTCTTCAGGCCAGTTTTGAGCGCCTGAAAGAGGCTGATGAGTTTCGGAAAAGGATCGAGGGCATTGATCGGGATATCAAGGTTTTTGAGGAAGATGTCGAGCGTCTGATACAGAAGATTACCCCTGATCTTGCTGGCCTTGAGGCTCATCCAGCCGTTTCGGAGCTCAAGCTTCGACTAGGGCGAGCTATTCAGGAGCAGGCCATTGTACACCGGGAGAATGAAGAGCTTGAGAGTCTTGAAAAAGAACTCCTCACTACAGAAACTGATGTGCGGAGCTGCGAGGAGAAACTGGCAGCCATGCGTCACTCTGCCCGTTGCGACACACAGGAGGAGCTGCTTGATGCTGAGCAGCGCTCAACAAGCTGCGCGATGCTCAAGAACAGGCTCCTCGAACTTGAAACACGCCTTACCCGCATCGCTGAGGGGACGCCGCTTGCAACTCTCGAAGCACAGGCTGAAGCGGTTGATCCCGATGACCTTCCCGGTCGTATCGATTCTCTGAACAAGGAGATAACCAACCTCCTTGACCCCGAGATACAGCAGTTATCAGAAATCATCGGCCGGAAAAGAAGCGAGCTTGACCGGATGGACGGCAGCGGTAAAGCAGCAGAGCTGGCCGATGCCCTGCAGCACTCCCTGACAAAAATCCGTCGCATGACCGATCGATACATCCGTATCAAGCTCGCTGAAAAAATTCTTCGAGATGAGACCGAACGGTACAGAAACGAAAATGAAGCACCGGTTCTGAAAATTGCCTCACGCTATTTTACTGAACTGACCATGGGCTCATTCACCGGTCTGCGTACCGATAGTGACGATCACGGTAAACTTATTCTGATTGGCCTCCGTCCAAACGGCATTCGCCTGCACGTTGACGCTATGAGCTCCGGCACTCGCGACCAGCTCTATCTCGCCCTGCGTCTTGCCACCCTCGAATGGCGCATAGCATCAAGCGAGTCCATGCCCTTTATTGTTGATGACATTCTTGTCAATTTTGACGACCGACGTTCACGGGCAACCATTGGTGCGCTTGCTGAGCTTGGGGAAAAAAGCCAGGTGATTCTTTTTACGCACCATCAGAGCATTGTGGATGTTGCAGGGGAGTTAGAGTTTGCCGGAAGAGTTTTTGTTCATCAAATCAAGGCTGGGACGGAAGAAAAAGGTGTAGCCTGAATAAATTTTCATATACTTGTAGCTAAACAGAGGAGCATGATGAAGGCAGAGCCATCCGGTAACCGTAAAACAAAAAAGCAAAACGATGCTGCGGCCTTGCACGCGGTGTATACCTCTTTCCCGATAGTTGGTATTGGAGCATCGGCTGGAGGGTTGGAGGCACTGGAGATTTTCCTGAAAAATGTTCCCCTCAAAAGTGGTATAGCCTTCGTGATTGTACAGCATCTTGATCCGACCTACAAAGATATGATGGTTGAATTGCGCCAGCGGGTTACTGTCATACCAGTGGTACAGGTCAGTGATCGCCTGAAAATTGAGGCAGACCATGTGTATGTCATTCCTCCAAACAAGGACATGTCGCTCCTGCACGGAAGCTTGCATTTGCTTGATCCTGTAGAACCTCGAGGGCTTCGTTTGCCCGTTGATCTCTTTTTCCGCTCGCTCGCCGACGATCTCCAACAGCAAAGTATTGGTGTTATTCTCTCAGGCATGGGTTCTGACGGGAGCCTTGGCTTGCGGGCGATTAAAGAGAAAGGTGGTGGTATTTTTGTGCAGGAACCCTCATCGGCCAAGTTCGATGGTATGCCGCGCAGCGCAATCAATCTCAGTCCGGTTGATGTTATTGCGCCTGTTGAGGAGCTTCCGGGCAAAATCCTTGCTTGGCTCAAGCACGTTTCCCCGTTAGTAAAACAGGAACTTCCGCTTGAAGAGAGAGTATTGAGCGGTCTGGAAAAAGTGATTATTCTTTTACGCGTTCAGACCGGTCAGGATTTTTCGCTCTATAAAAAAAGCACTGTCTATCGTCGGATTGAGCGCCGCATGGGTATTCATCAGATTGAAAGGATTGCTGACTATGTCCATTTTTTGCAGAAGAACCCCAATGAGACCGATCTGCTGTTCAAAGAATTGCTGATAGGAGTAACAAGTTTTTTCCGTGATCCGGTGGCTTGGGATGTTTTGAAACTCAAGGTAATTCCATTACTTCTTGCAGCCCACCCGGCTGGAGGTGTTCTGCGGGCCTGGGTTGTTGGCTGTTCTACGGGTGAGGAAGCCTACTCACTTGCAATTGTTTTCAGGGAGGTGATCGAAACCGTTAAACCTTCCGGAAATTTCAGATTGCAGATATTTGCAACAGACCTTGATAAAGATGCCATCGACAAGGCTCGGGCAGGATACTTTCCCCTGAACATCGTTGCAGACATTTCGCCGGAACGGCTGCTGCGATTCTTTGAAAAGGATGATCATGCTTACAGGATATCAAGGGAGATTCGTGAAACGGTAGTTTTTGCGCCCCAGAATGTGATTATGGATCCGCCCTTCACAAAACTCGACATTCTGATTTGCCGAAACCTGCTGATCTATCTGGAACCTGAGCTGCAGAAAAAGCTTCTGCCGCTTTTTCATTACAGTCTGAATCCTGAAGGTGTTCTTTTTCTGGGGAGTGCTGAAAGTTTAGGCTCATTGACCAACCTGTTTAAGCCGATTGATGCTAAAATACGGCTTTTCAGGAAGCTTAACCACGGTATTCGTCCAGAGCCCCTTGCGTTACCATTTTTGTTTGTCCACACTCAACCCTCTTCTCAGGCTTTTGCTGCCGATCAACCGATGTCGCACACGACGGCTAATAACCTGCAGTCAATCACCGATCAGTTTCTTCTGCAGCATTACACTCCTGCAGCAGTGCTGACCAATGACCAGGGAGATATCGTCTATTTCAGCGGTCATACAGGCAAGTATCTTGAGCCTGCAGCAGGAAAAGCCAACTGGAATATTTTTGCCATGGCTCGCGATGGGCTTCGTTATGAACTGAATCTCCTGTTTGGGAGTCTGCTCCATCAGAAAGGAGCTGTCACAAAAAACGGAGTGAACATCGGATCCAACGAAGGAACAACGACGATCAATCTGACGATTGAGCTGCTTGAAAAGCCTGATGCCCTGCGGGGTCTTGTGTTGATTGTTTTTAAGGATGTTGAAAGCATTACGAGTGCCATATCGTCGGATAAGCCTTCAGTTGCAGACACCGGAGGAGACGTGCATGCATCGCTCAAGCTCGAACTGAGCAAAGCGCGGGATGAAATTCTGAGTATTCGTGAAGAGATGCAGACCTCCCATGAGGAACTCAAATCCACCAATGAAGAGATGCAGTCGGCAAATGAAGAGCTGCAGAGCACCAACGAAGAACTGACCACCTCCAAAGAGGAGATGCAGTCCATGAACGAGGAGCTGCAGACGGTTAACCAGGAGCTGCAGTCAAAGGTGAGTGACCTGTCACAGGTAAACAACGATATGAAAAATCTGCTGAACAGTACGGATATCGCAACACTTTTCCTTGATGATGCCCTCAATATCCGCCGTTTTACTACTCGGACAGCATCTATTATCAAACTGATTGCCAGCGATGTAGGTCGACCAATAACCGATATTGTGACCGATTTACACTATCCTGCGTTGGCTGATGATGCCAGGGAGGTTCTTCACTCTTTGGTGTTCAGTGAAAAACAGGTTTCAGCAACTGAAGGGCGCTGGTTTACCGTCAAGATCATGCCTTACCGTACCCATGAAAACAGGATTGTCGGGCTGGTGATCACCTTTACCGATATCAGCGTTGCAAAAAAGCTTGAAGAGAGTCTTAGGGAGAGTGAAGAGCGTTTTCGGGCTGCAATTGAAAGTTCAGGTATCATTGTCGCGGCTGTTGATAAGGAACTTCGCTATCTTTGGCTTTACGATCCTCATAATAAGTTCAATGTCTCGGATTCGATAGGAAAACGGGATGATGAACTTTTTGATATGCAGAATGCGGCAGAACTGATGGAGGTCAAGCGAAAAGTCTTTGCAAGAGGGGAGACCGAACACAGGGATTTGACGGTTACCTCTTCAAACGGTTCTCTCCGCTATTATAAACTTATCACAATGCCCCACCGAAATGAGGAAGGTGAAATTATAAGTGTGATCACGGTTGCAGTTGACTGCACCGACCGCAAAGAGGCAGAAATGTCTCAGAAAGAGGGTGAAGAACGTTTCATCTTTTTGTTTGAGGCAATACCCGATGCCGCCTTGCTTCTGGATACTGAAGGAATAATTCTTATGGCGAATCGAGAGGCGGAACGTATTTTAGGGTTTTCACGGGAGGAGATGCAGGGTAAAACATCGAACGAGCTTCGTTGGAAAACTGTTCGGGAAGATGGTTCCGATTTTTCGTTCAAAGAACATCCTGCGTTTTTCGCCTTGCCTGCTGAACATCCGGTCAAAGATGTTGTGATAGGCGTTTTTCAACCCGGGTACAATTGCTGCCGATGGCTGAAGATCCATGTTTTTCCCTGGTTCCGGCCAAGTGTGGCTAAACCTTCTCAGCTCTGCATGACATTTGTTGATATCACATCTTCCCGGTCTTGTCCGGACACTGGTAGAAAGCAGAATAACCCTTTATGACAAAGAAAAGAACATCTTCAGCCGATTTTGCCTTATTACGCCAGCAGGCAGAAGAACACCTCAACATGACACCGCAGAATCATCTGGCTTTTTCTACCTCTCCTGAAGAAATGCAACGGATTATTCATGAGCTGGCGGTTTACCAGATTGAGCTTGAAATGCAGCAGGATGAACTGCTTCAGGCAAGGGCTGAGCTGGAGGAGAGTCTGGATTGCTACACTGAACTTTATGACTTTGCTCCTCTTGGCTATTTGACGCTTGACCGGGAGGGAACGATACGCAAGGTAAATCTGACTGGTTCAAAGCTGCTTGGCATCAATCGATCCCGCTTGAAGGGCGATCGTTTCGGACGGTTTATTGCAACCGAAGAGCTTCCGGTGTTTAATTCGCTGCTGCACAAGGTGTTCAGTACAAGAGATCATGCATCTTGCGAGGTCATGCTACTGAGTAATGGAGCATCATCTTCTTCGGCTGATCTTTTACCCGGTAATGCCGATGTTTTGCATCGCCGTACCCTTCGCCTTGATGCTGTCGTCAGCAATGATGGCCAAGAGTGCCAGGTAGTCCTGTCAGACATCAGCATGCATAAGCAGATTGAGCGCGAGAATAAAGCTCTTCTTGGCCAATTGATCCAAGCCAGAAGGGCAGAGTCAATCGGAGAAGCAGGCGGCGGTGCTTTTCACAACTTTAACCATCAATTGCTGGATAAAGTTATTCATGCCAGAATACGGTTTGCTGCTCTTTCTTATCTGTATTCTGTTGATCAGGCAAGTTTTGTGGAAATCAAAACGCAGATCAAGACGACAGACGGTAATTTAAGCGTTCACCTTCGGATGCTTGAGTCTGCGAAGTATATCAGTTGCGATAAAAATATTAAGGAAAACAAGCCGCAATCCATTTACCATATAACGGAAAAAGGCCACGATGCCATAATAAGCTACAAGGAATGCCTCAAGGCTTTTCTCGGCATATAATCCGATTTTATCAAAGACCCTGTGGTGGGCAGGGCCTTGCGGGTATGTATCCTGCGCGTTAACCAATCCAATGCTCATATCCATGCTCTCTATCTGCAGGTCCAATTTCATTTCCCTTCTGCTTGGGATCAAAGTGGCAATTCTCACCTTTTTGGTTACGTTTCAGTTTTCCCTCCTCCTCAACATTTTTCTGATCATCAGAGGTGCCCAGAAAGTTTCGGTACAAAATAAAGTCCACAACACGATCACGAAAAACCCCGTCAGCCTGGAGTTTTTCGGTGATAAACTTTTTTGCATGATCAAGTGACATCCCCCCTCCTCTTTTGTTCTTACATTGCAACGTAAGAAAATCAAACGTTACTACCTGTATCGAAATTTTCTTTATAGTTCAATGTACTTTAAATAACAAAGAACAGGCATATAAAGTTTATTAATTTTGCCCCTGACTCCGAATATTTTTTGCAACCCGTTAAATCGCCGTTGACACCTGCCTCTCTTTCGGTGTACTTCTGGAAATATGGAGTATATTGAACGTCACCGTATCGTCACGATGATGCAACCACTCCTTATGCCATGAAAAACGAGCAGCAAACTCGTATCGAATTGATTGACAAGCTGTTACTACAGGCTGGCTGGAGCGTGAACGATCCCTCCCAGGTTGTGGAGGAGTTTGATATTCTTGTCGGTTTGCCTGAAGGAGTGCAGGAGCCATGCACCAGGTACGAAGGGCATCAGTTCAGTGATTATGTGCTGCTTGGCAAGGATGGCAGGCCAATTGCCGTGGTTGAGGCCAAAAAAACAAGTCGCGATGCCGCCATTGGCCGTGAACAGGCGCGGCAGTATTGTATTCATATTCA
>CAIYWF010000163.1 GCA_903929845.1 uncultured Chlorobiaceae bacterium
AAGGCTCTTTATCAGCAGTTCAAAGAGGTCTTTGCGGAAGACAACCAGCGCTGGCATAAAGTTGCCGCAGAAATGAAGGGTGTTTCGGAAGAGACCACCACCGGTGTTCACCGCCTCTACCAGATGATGGAAAAAGGCGAACTGCTCTTCCCTGCCATCAACGTCAACGACTCGGTCACCAAGTCGAAATTTGACAATCTCTATGGATGCCGTGAGTCACTTGCTGACGGTATCAAGCGGGCAACTGACGTCATGGTTGCCGGTAAAGTTGTTGTTGTGCTTGGCTATGGCGATGTGGGCAAGGGATCAGCCCGCTCAATGCGGGCCTATGGTGCCAGGGTGATCGTTACCGAAATTGACCCGATCTGCGCATTGCAGGCCGCAATGGAGGGCTACGAAGTTTCCACCATGGATGAAGCTGTCAAGGAAGGAAACATTTTTGTAACCACCACCGGCAACAAAGATGTCATTACCCTTGAGCATATCAAGCAGATGAAGGATGAAGCAATTGTCTGCAACATCGGCCACTTCGACAACGAAATCCAGGTTGAGCAGCTTTATGCTTATGCCGGGGCAACAAGGCTCAATATCAAACCTCAAGTGGACAAGTTCACCTTTGAGAATGGCAACTGCATCTATCTGCTTGCAGAAGGACGCCTTGTCAATCTTGGATGTGCAACTGGACACCCTTCGTTTGTGATGAGTAACTCGTTTACCAACCAGACGCTTGCGCAAATCGAACTCTGGACCAACGAGTATGCCATCGATGTCTACCGACTGCCGAAAGAGCTTGATGAAGAGGTTGCAAGACTGCACCTTGAACAGCTCGGAGTAAAACTTACCCGGCTTACCGATGAACAGGCTGAGTATATCGGCGTACCCCTTGATGGACCGTACAAACCCGACCATTATCGCTATTGAGGGCTGATAGCAAACGGTGCAAACAAAAAAGCAACCCCTGGAGGTTGCTTTTTTGTTTGCTGTGCTGGGGCGGCAGGATTCGAACCTGCGGATGTCGGCTCCAAAGGCCGATGCCTTACCACTTGGCGACGCCCCATTGCAAGGTGTTTCAATAATTTATGACCAGCTTTTAATATACTCACAATAAGAGAAAATAAAAACAGCTTGCCTGTACTGAGAGCCTCCCAATAAAATACAAGGGCGCTTCTCTCTGCCACATTACGCCATTTAACCTTATCTTTCGATAAGAAAACCAGCTTTACCGCCTGTTGATAACATTATTTGAAACTCATTGATGATCAAAATCAAGATCTGCGGCATAACCCGCCTTCAGGATGCTCTCTATGCCGCTCACGCTGGCGCCGATGCCCTCGGCTTTAACTTCAGCCGTCTGAGTCCACGACTGATAGCACCCGAAAAGGCAAAGGCAATCATTGAAAAACTACCGCCGTTTGTTCAGTCGGCTGGTATCTTCGTAGAACACTCCCCTGAAGAGATCAATACCATTTGCCTTCTCTGCAACCTGCAGATAGCACAATTGCATAGCGAGCAATACAGTCCGGAACAGGCGCGATTGATTACTGCCGCAAAAGTTATAAGAGTTTTTCGTCCGGAAGAAAATTTTGCAGCAGATGAGGTTATTGAGTTTGCCGCAAAAAGCAACGTCAACAGTTTCCTGTTTGATGCGTATCGGCCAGACATGGCTGGAGGAACTGGAGAGAGCATCGGTGCGTCACTTGCAACCCGTATCTTCAACCAAATCAGAACATCATGCTATGCCATACTTGCGGGAGGACTGAATGCAACAAATGTCAGTGAGGCAATCCGCCGTGTTCAGCCCTACGGAGTCGATACAGCAAGCGGAGTCGAAAGCGAGCCCGGCATAAAGGATCCTGAAAAGATAGAAGCCTTTATCCGGGCTGTACGCAAAACTTTTTAATTGCCGCTATTGACCTGCACGTGTCCCCAGATAAGTTGCGAGGCCACTTCCGGCAGTTCCACGGTGATCAAATGCCCGCATTCCGGAACACAGACATAGCTCCCCTTGTGAGTAAGATTGACCAATTTTTCTGTGTTCTCACAGGTCATGATTGCATCACCCTCTCCGGCGACAAAAAGGATAGGCATATCAACTTTCTTGACCATCTCAGGCACGGAGTCGGTTGTGCTGAACGCCGTAATATGCCGAGTGGTCTGATCAATAGCCTCTGGAGCGCAAAGCCCGAGGCTTTTGAAGCCAATCAGAATATCATGAAGCATAACGGTATTCTTAGCAAGGACAAGACGTGCAAAGATATAGGCAGGAAGCCACCATGTCAGTTTTCGTAAGAGACCATTGAAAACAAAGGTAATTGTATTTGTGGCAAATGCCTGGATGAATTCGCTGTTTGGCAGATACCCGAAATTGAAAAAGGTCATTGATCGAATAAGGCCGGGATGAGAACAGGCATAATCGAGGGCGACAAAAGGGCCAAAAGAAAATGCAGCAATATGAAATCGTTTGAGCCCGAGATTGACAACCAGATCGTTCAGGTCATGGGCAAAAAAGTCGATGTGATAATGGTTATTGGGATCGTTTTCTGACCATCCATGTCCGCGCATGTCGTAAGCGATCGT
>CAIYWF010000164.1 GCA_903929845.1 uncultured Chlorobiaceae bacterium
AAAACAATCATCTTGCAGAAAGAAACCGGGGATACTTTGAGGCAAGGAATATTTTAGCCCTGAATTTTCTCAGCTCTCCTGGCTCAGGAAAAACTTCGTTGCTCGAAAAAATCATTCCATTGCTGCAACAGCGCTTTCCGGTTGCCGTTATCGAGGGTGACCAGCAGACAACCAATGATGCTGACCGTATTCATGCTCTTGGTGTGCCGGTGATCCAGATCAATACTGGTTCAGGATGTCATCTTGATGCACTGATGGTCAACCGCGCTGTCAAGGAGCTTGAATTGCAGGAAAACTCGCTGCTCTGTATCGAGAATGTCGGAAACCTAGTCTGCCCGGCGCTCTTTGACCTTGGTGAGGCTCTGAAAGTGGTGATTATCAGCGTGACTGAGGGCGACGACAAGCCGCTGAAGTACCCGACAATGTTTCATGAGGCCGATCTCTGCATTCTCAACAAGATCGATCTGCTGCCTTACGTGGAATTTGATGTGGCGAAGTGTCGCGAAAATGCCATGCGGGTCAACCACCATCTCGAATGGTTTGAAGTGTCGGTGAAAACCGGTGAAGGGCTTGCGGCATGGCAGGAGTGGCTCGAAAAGAGATTGATACACCATTGAACATTCAGGGCGAAGCACGGCGGCGTCTGCTGGTTAACGGGATTGTACAGGGTGTCGGGTTCCGGCCGTTTGTTTACCGGATAGCCGTCGGTTTCGGGCTGAAAGGCTTTATCCGCAATACCTCTTCAGGCGTGTTAATTGAGGTGCAGGGCTCTTCCATGCTTCTCGACAGTTTTATTTGTGCACTGCAGAGTGACCTTCCGCCTCTTGCCCGCATTGAGGCAATTAAAGAGAATGCTCTTGACTGTGTTGCTGAGGAGGGTTTTGTCATTGCGGATTCGAGTGCTGGCGCCGATGTTGAGACGCTCATTCCGCCTGATATTGCCCTTTGCGGTGATTGCCGCCGTGAACTTCTTGATCCGGCAGACCGCCGGTTTCGCTATCCCTTCATCAACTGCACCAATTGCGGCCCTCGATACACCATAGTTGATCGTCTGCCTTACGACCGTCCCTCTACTTCAATGCACTCTTTCATGATGTGCCCGGAGTGTGAAAGGGAGTACCACGATCCTCTCGACCGTCGTTTTCATGCGCAGCCCAATGCTTGCCCGGTGTGCGGCCCGGCGCTTCTGCTGCTTGACGCGGCGGGGTTGCCGATTGATGGTGATGCTGTGGCAGAAGCTGCAGTATTGCTGAACCAGGGGCTTATTCTTGCACTGAAGGGGTTGGGAGGTTTTCATCTTGCTGTTGATGCCAGTAATGAGAGTGCGGTAAAAAGATTGCGAGAGCGGAAGGGGCGTGAGGCAAAACCCTTTGCGGTTATGATGCGCGACATGGAGCTTGTACGGAGATACTGCAGGGTGAACGAGGGTGAGCTTGCAGTCTTGACCTCAGCGGAGGCGCCCATTGTGCTCTTGAAAAAGAGGAAGAGCTGCATACTGGCGCCATCAGTAGCTCCGGATAACGATCGCCTCGGCGTTATGCTTCCCTACACTCCCCTGCATACCCTGCTTTTCGAGGAAGGCCCTGCAGCTTTGGTGATGACCAGTGCCAATTTCAGTGAAGAGCCCATTGTCAATGAGAATGATGAAGCGCTCTTGCGCCTCACAGGCATTGCCGATACTTTTTTGCTGCACAATCGCCCTATCTATCTCAAATGCGACGATTCGGTAACTATCCATCTTTCAGGAGAGCTTCGTCAGATCAGGCGGAGCAGGGGATCCGTGCCAGCCCCGATTTTTCTCCGTGAAGGTGGGCCCACAGTACTTGGTACAGGGGGAGAGCTTAAAAACACCGTCACCCTGCTGAAAGGTTCTCACGCGCTGATGAGCCAGCATATCGGCGACATGAAAAACTTTGAGGCATACCGCCATTTTGAGCAGGTTGTCGCCCACTTGCAGCGCCTGTTTCAGGCAACACCCGAGCTTGTCGTGCATGACTTGCACCCTGACTACATGACAACCCGGTGGGCGGAAGATCAGCATATCCCGGTAATGGGTGTGCAGCACCATCATGCCCATCTTGTTGCCTGTCTTGCAGACAACAGGGAGGAAGGGCCCGCTATCGGCCTTATCCTTGATGGTACAGGCTTCGGAAGCGATGGTACGATATGGGGCGGTGAAGTGCTGATCGGCGACGCTGCCGGAGTTGAACGGTTTGCCTCGCTGGAGTCGATGCCACTTCCTGGAGGTGATGCCGCAGTCATGCAGCCATGGCGTCTGGCGTTTGGTTATCTTCACAGAAGTTGCACCCACTTGCCCGATCTGCCGTTTATGAAAGGGAGGAGTGTCGAGCAAATCCTTGAGCTGCTTGAAAAAAAAGTGAACATTGTCGAAACCTCAAGCTGTGGTCGCCTGTTTGATGCCGTTGCCGCACTCTGCAACCTGCGGGGGGAAATCACGTATGAAGGAGAGGCTGCCATAGCGCTGATGAATGCTGCGGGGGGGGCTATAGGTCATAAAGAGTTTCGCTATGATTTGCACTACGCAATACCGCCAGGGAAAACTCTCTATAATGAGGAGACTCAGGATGCAGAAAAAGGTCGTTGGATAATGATGGTCTCCCCTATGATTCAAGACATTGCAATTGCCTTGCAAGCAGGGATGTCCACCATCGACATCAGCCGAAGATTTCATCGCACCCTTGTAACCTGCTTCCAGAATATTATCGAAAAAGCATCCAAAGCTACCGGTATAACAACTATAGCGCTCAGTGGCGGAGTCTTCCAGAATGAACTTCTCTTCATTACCTTGTTGCATGAACTTCAGCAGGCTGGCTACAGGGTGCTTGCTCATGCGCAAGTCCCATCGAATGATGGCGGGCTTTCGCTTGGTCAGGCTATTATCGGTCGTAATTTTCTGAAGGGTCGTTTTTTCTTACTTTGAATCAAGTGTTACATAACCTTATCTCCTGATACCCATGTGCCTCGCCATACCTGGAAAACTGATCGAACTCATTACGGAGAATGGCCTCAAAATGGGCATTATAGACGTGAACGGTTCAAAAACAAGGGCATGTCTTGAATATGTGCCTGACATCAAAGTTGGCCAGTACACCATTATTCATGCCGGATTCGCTCTGAAGATAATTGACGAAGATGAGGCTGCAGAGAGTCTGAAGCTTTGGCAGGAGCTTATTGATAGCGGAGCTTTTCAGCCTGATGAAGAGCCCTTCTCACCAGAATCGTTGTGATGCTGACACCAATGAAATACATCGATGAATACCGAAATCCAGAGCTTGCCCGCAAGCTTCTCAACGAGATTCGCAGAAAAGCTGCCCACCATTGGACAATTATGGAGATCTGCGGCGGCCAGACTCACTCCATTATCCGAAACGGTATTGACCAACTGCTGCCTGATACTATCGAACTGGTGCATGGTCCCGGCTGCCCGGTCTGCGTGACTCCCCTTGAATCCATTGAGAGAGCTCTCGCCATCGCAGCACGGGAAGAGGTGATTTTTACCAGTTTTGGGGATATGCTTCGGGTGCCAGGAAATTACAGGGATCTCTTCATGATCCGCAGCGCAGGAGGCGATGTTCGTATTGTTTTCTCACCTCTCGACGCACTGCAGATTGCCCGTGATAACCCGGCAAAAGAGGTGGTCTTTTTTGCCGTTGGTTTTGAAACGACGGCTCCGGCAAATGCTATGGCGGTATGGCAGGCAGCACGAGAAGGAATTGAAAACTTCAGTGTTCTGGTGAGCCAGGTAATGGTTCCCCCTGCCATGCGGGCGATTCTCTCTTCACCGGGGAACCGGGTTCAGGGTTTCCTTGCAGCGGGGCATGTCTGCGCGGTGATGGGCTATGAGGAGTATGAGCCGGTAGCCCGAGAGTTTCAAGTGCCGATAGTCCCGACCGGCTTCGAACCGGTTGAGCTGCTTGCGGGAATTCTCAAAACCGTTGAGCTGCTCGAAGAGGGAAAAGCGGAGGTGGTGAACTGTTATGGGCGGGTGGTGAGCCGGGCAGGTAATCCGGTTGCGCAGGAGACCATCCACAACGTGTTTGAAGTGACCGATCGTCAGTGGCGAGGGATTGGTCTGATTCCCGGCAGCGGTCTTGGCCTCAGAGAGTCTTATGCCCGTTTTGACGCCGAAAAAAGGTTTAATGTCACGAATATTTTCGCTGAAGAGTCGCCATTCTGCATGAGCGGCAGTGTGCTGCAAGGGAAGCTCAAGCCTGATGGCTGTCCCGCTTTTGCGAAAGAGTGTACACCGCAGCATCCCCTTGGAGCTACCATGGTTTCATCCGAAGGGGCATGTGCCGCATACTATAAATATCATCTTGATACCCCATGACGATTGTTCCGATCTGTCCAGCCCCTGTTATGCAGCACGAAACCGTCCAGATGGCGCATGGCGCCGGAGGTCGTTTATCGCAGACGCTCATGCAGCGGGTGTTTATGCCGCACCTCCATAACGCCTTTCTTGATCTGCTTGACGATCAGGCAAAGCTTGACTTGCCTCCAGGAAGAACCGCTTTTTCTACCGACACCTACGTGGTGAGTCCGGTTTTTTTCCCCGGTGGCAACATTGGAGAGCTTGCCGTCAACGGTACCGTTAACGATCTGGCGGTTGGTGGAGCAAAGCCGCTCTATCTCAGCGCGGGTTTTGTGCTTGAAGAGGGGTTTTCGCTTGCAGAGCTTGAAGACATTGTCAAGAGCATGGCCGAAGCTGCCCGCAGGGCGGGAGTGATGATTGTGACCGGTGACACCAAAGTGGTCGGAAAAGGGCAGTGCGACAGGATTTTTATCAATACCTCTGGTATCGGAATTATCAGGGAAGGTGTTAATCTTTCGTGCCGAAACCTGAAGGTAAGCGACAGCATCATTCTCTCCGGAACGGTTGGCGATCATGGGATGGCCATCATGACCTCGCGCGAAGGGCTCTCATTCCAGTCGCGGATAACAAGCGACTGTGCAGCGCTCAATGGCATGATCAGTACTATTCTTGATGAGGTGCCCTTCGCCATTCACGCCATGCGCGACCCGACCAGGGGAGGGGTAGCCGCTACTCTGAACGAACTGGCAAGCTCCTCTTCCGTCGGGATTGAGATACATGAGACAACTATTCCCGTAAAACCGGATGTTCGTGGGGCTTGTGAACTGCTTGGCATTGACCCTCTGCATGTGGCCAATGAAGGCAAACTTGTTGTGGCTGTAGCGGCAGGTGATGCAGAGAGGGTGCTTGAGGTGATGCGTGCTTTAGACCTTGGCCGGGATGCCGTCATCATCGGATCGGTGGTTGACGATCATCCCGGTATGGTGGTCATGCGTACAGTTTATGGCAGCCGACGGATTATTGATCTTCCGCTTGGTGAACAGTTGCCAAGGATCTGCTGAACCTTGGCAACTGTAAGACGTTTATATGCTGCTGCCGAGGCGATTGTTATTTTGTTATGGCGATCATGTATCTGACAGCCAAAGTTACCTCTTCATCGTTCAGAGCTTCATTACCGCCTTTTGGCGGCATCGCGCCTTTTTTTCCTTCGTACCCTTCAATTGCTTTTTTTGCCAGAATAGTTACACCCACTGGGATGCGTTCTTTCCAGTCAGATTTGTCTCCTGGTGTCGGAGCGCCAGCGACATCGGAATTATGGCAACCGCCACAGTTGGCTTCGTAAATTTTTTTGCCAACAGCAAGTTTCTGTTCCGCAGCAGCTTCTTCCTTTGACTCAGTCAGTTCCTCTTTATCAGGAGGAGCCTCCTTACTGCATGAAGCGAGCAAAAAGAGAGACAGAGCCAAAACTGGCAGAATTCGTTGCATAGTCATCGGAGTGGAATAATATTTTGATTAGAGAGCATCGCTAACAAATATCATCCGTGAATTTATAGTATTATCTTTCGCAATCAAAAAGTTATTACCCTGAACTTGAGACAGTAAGAGGATATGCAACCGAATATTTCAGTTATACTTTGCCAACCCATAAGGGCTCGATGGCCATTATTCCTGCGTTTACAAGAAACTTCTGTAGTAAGTGCAACAAGATTCGCATTACATCAAGTGGAAAAATAATTAGCTGCCTATATGAAAAAGAGGGGATGAATATTCTGCCGCTGCTTCGCAACAATTGCAGCCATGAAGCAATAGCCGATCTTTTCCGGCAAGCGGTCTCTTATAAACCAGAGAATGGTAAACACGCGGTCAGCAATTCGGTTAGAACCAGCATGTCCGAAATCGGAGGATAGAAGAGATAGTTCCCCGACATTTCAACAATTGAGCGTCATCCCGGGTGTTACTGTCCCGCCTTTAAGTACCCGACAAAAAAGTCCTTCCTTAGGCATGATACACTCCCCAGTAGTGCGCTTAATAGCACATCCGGCATTATGGCACTCTTTGCCAATCTGGGTGATTTCAAGAACAACGCTTTTGCCGATTTCAAGGCGATCACCAATCGTGAGACCTGAGAGATCTATACCCCTGGTAACAATATTTTCAGCAAACATCCCATGATCCAGTTCAGGCATCTTATGACGCATCCGGTCAATACTCTCTCCGGCAAGCAAAGAAACCTGCCGGTGCCACTCTCCAGCGTGAGCATCACCCTCAATACCCCAGTCCTCTTTCAGTGTAATTTCGTTCAAAGGTATTTTAACCACACCCTTGTCGGTACTGATACAAATCGCTTCTATCGAACCCATTGTAATAATTGATTTTTGTCGTAGTGCTTCAACTGGAGACGGCTCATAATTTCTAAAAACAGATACCCCGCTGCTTGCGGCGGGGAGGGTCATTTTACAGCTCTTTACATGTTCAACGCCCGCTTTTCAATGGCAAGGGCAGCTTCGCGCATCACCTCCGAAAGGCTTGGATGAGGGTGGCAGGTGCGGGCCACATCCTCGGATGATGCATGGAACTCCATGGCAAGTGCTGCTTCAGCTCTCAGGTCGGAGGCGCTTGCTCCAATAATGTGAACGCCGAGAATTTCATCGGTTTTCGCATCGGCAAGCATTTTGATAAACCCGTCTGCATCTCCAAGACCCAGTGCCCGTCCGTTGGCTGCAAAAGGAAATTGTCCTGTTTTGTAGTCGCGTCCTTCTGAACGAAGCTGTTGTTCAGTTTTTCCAACCCAGGCGATTTCCGGGGTGGTATAAATAACCCAGGGCATGCTGTTGTAGTCGAGGTGCGGCTTCTGACCCGCGAGCAGTTCGGCCACCATGACCCCTTCGTCTTCAGCCTTGTGTGCCAGCATGGGGCCTCGCACCACATCTCCGATCGCGTAAACACCTGGAGCGGCGGTGGCGCAATGATCGTTGACGGGAATAAATCCCCGTTCATCGGTCTGGAGACCGACAGCCTCAAGGTTAAGTTTCTCAGTGTTTGGAGTACGGCCAACGGAGACAATCAGTTTATCACATTCAAGGGTATGTTCAGAACCCTGGTCATCGGTATAGGCAATACTTACACCATTTTTGGTCAGTTTTGCCTGGCCGATTCTGACACCGAGCTTAATGTGCAGTCCCTGCTTTAAAAAGAGCTTGGAAGCTTCTCTTGAAACACTCTCATCGGCGGCGCCAAGAAATGAGGGCATCACTTCAAGAATGGTGACCTCTGCGCCGAGTCTGCGCCAGACCGAGCCCACTTCAAGGCCGATGACACCTGCGCCGATGACCCCCAGTTTTTTTGGCGCCTCAGTGAATTTCAGCGCACCTTCATTATCGCAAATCGTTACGTTATCGACTTTGACGTTGGGGATATGGCGGGCTTTTGAACCGGTGGCGATAATCACCTTCTGTGCAAGCACTTCCTCATCGCCATCTTGTCCGCTGATAATGATCCGATAGCCAGCGTCAGTTTTTCCGGCAAAAGAGCCTCGTCCTTTAAGGAAAGTGATCTTGTTTTTACGGAAGAGGAATTTTACACCGGCCGTCATTTTTGTGACAATAGCCTCCTTGCGCTTTTGCATCTTTGCAACATCAATGCTTATACCGGTAGCAGTGATGCCATGTTCAGGGAGGTGAAGCACTGCTTTTTCATAGGCTTCCGATGAGGCGACGAGCGCTTTGAGAGGAATACATCCAGCATTGAGACAGGTGCCGCCAAGACGGGGTTCTCCTGCTGGATCATCGTAAGCGCTGAACTCGCAACAGGCAACTGAAAAGCCAAGTTGTGCGGCACGGATTGCGGCAATATATCCGCCGGGGCCTGCACCGATAACAAGAACGTCGAATTGTTTGTTCATGGTAGAGTTTCTTTTTAAAGATCAAGTAAGAGACGCGCAGGATCTTCCAGTGCATCCTTTATTGCAACAAGACCAAGTACCGCTTCCTTGCCGTCGATAATTCGATGGTCATAAGACATGGCCAGATAGTTCATCGGTCGTATGACGATTTGCCCGTTTTCCACAACAGGCCTCTCTTTCGTGGCGTGGATGCCAAGAATTGCTGACTGCGGCGGATTGATGATCGGCGTTGAAAGCATTGAACCGAAAACGCCTCCGTTGGAAATAGAGAAGGTGCCGCCGGTCAGCTCTTCAAGGGAGAGTGTCCCCAGTTTGGCCTTTGTGGAATAGTCGGCAATTTTGCTTTCAATGTCGGCAATGCTCATCTGGTCGACATTGCGAAGAATAGGGACAACAAGTCCTCTCGGTGAGCTGACGGCGATAC
>CAIYWF010000165.1 GCA_903929845.1 uncultured Chlorobiaceae bacterium
AACCATTTTCGATCAACAAGAACCGCCGGAAGGAGGGGCCAACCGTAGAAAAAAACAACTACCGCTTCAAAACGTGGTAGGAAATCATTACAAAATGACGTAGTCTAAAGACGCTGCCTGGGTGATTGCTAATTTCCGAAGTTGGCTCATTTTTAATTTCCGACTACACCCTTATCAAAGAGTCCTCAACATGTGCATAATGATTTTTCAATCTAAATACTACAACAGCATCCTTGACCCCATTTACTTCGAAAGGAAGAATTGTTATAATAAAATTAAACACACAGTGTTCTTGATTTTAACATGTTCAAGTCCTGTAATAGTCAAGACTTGATTCCTTTCTGAATACTTCACCAAACTTGAAAGTAGGTTAATTGGAATAAAGAATTCAGGAAATAAGAGAACATCACTTTTATCAAGTCTAACTTTCTTTACTATCTTAGCAAGTTTATCATACCTTAGTGAACTTAGATTTGGAGTCCCACGCATACTCGCAATAATATTGCATTCTTCTACTTTAGTATTCGCAAAGGCGATTTTAAAAATTTTGGAATCCCTGCCATTTCCTCCTACAATAATTTCCTGAGCATTTACAATTGGCGTATTCTTTTTAGGAATATTCCTTCTTTTATAAAAGTTATCCCTGAAACCATCGTCGTCTAATTCATATAAAGAAATATGATTTTGATTAATAGTTTTGTATCGATTAAATGCATCATCTAGGTAAAATTCCTCAGTTTTTGATTTTTTATTCAATTTAATACCGAAGATATCCGTTTCAACTTTATTGTTGATTTCTAACTCTCTTTTATTACTATGTAAACCAATTGATTCAAAGGCAACAGACATACAGCACTCCCAGAACTTCACTCTTCTAGGGGATTCTTCAATCAAGGTCTTATCAAGACTGTAGGTTCTAAAGTCAATGTTAATACTTGTTAAGTTTTTTAGATTTCCTTTTTTTGAAGCCGAACTGTAGGTTAACAGCGGGTGAATTACATAATGATGACGCATCATGTTTGACACTCGAAACCTTTTAACCCAATGGGAATCAGTCTTTGTGGGCTCGAATCTTCCAAATAGAAAAGACCAATTACTACTCTTTAGATGATTAAGTTTAAAGTCAAAGTTTCGAGCAACCTTTTTTGTTTTAATTAAAAAATCAAGATTTAGCGAAAGCGATAATTCATGAGAAGCATCAAGGTAATTGACAAGGGTATTTTTTATATCTGATTCTTGTACTTTTGATATTTGATTATTATGCTCAATTTTTTCTATTTCATCAAAACAATGCAAAAAGAATTCTACGTAGTGTCTTGGTTTTTGATTTACTAGCAGCAATGTCAAGATTCTCTCCCAAAGTCTGTAAAATGTAAGGCATGTTTCGCCTTTAAAATAATTAACAATCTGGTCAGACTCTTCATCAGTTAAATGATTTTCATGACGCAAAGCACTAAATATTTTATTTGAGAGAAAGACAGTTAATCCAAATCTATTTTCTTTATAATCTTTCAGTGTTCTTATTTTTCCTTCAGTACCATCATAATAAAGGTGGTAAGCACGAGATTTAAATGACAAATTGCTTTCATCTTCTTCTGGAAAGTCTCTGAATTCACTAGTTCTTTCATCAAGTTCTTGTTTCAATTTATCAATAACCAAGTGTGATTCGTTAGAATCAAAATAATGAACTAAGGATTTCTCGCTTTGACAACAGAGAGATTCGAAACCACAAAGAATAAAAATATTCTCATTTTTTTTATCTGAAATAGATGATTTTATTAAGCCTATGATTGGATCAAAGGTTTCAAGAACAAATTTTTCGATTTTTGTAGGATTGAGTTCCTTAAATCTTGAAATATCAAATTTCAATGATTCAGTGCTTTCATTAATTTTAGCCCCTGGCTTAGGATCGGAAATAACAAAAAGCATATCATCTACATATCTCCCATAATATGCAGGTTTAATAAAATCTGCTATTCTATCATCGAATTTTTTTAAATACGAGTTTGCAAGAACATACGAAGAAACTAACCCTATTGGCAAAATAATTTTTTGTAAAATCTCATTACTCCCAATTAACTCAAAATAAAAGTTCTTTGGACTTTGAAATTTATTTGCCAAAAGTTTGGTATAAATATCATGAATACCAAGAAAAATCTCTTGAAGGTTGTAGTCTTCATTTAAACCGCCATTTTCTCTCCCATTATATATTTCTGTTCGATTTATACGGACAGAGGTAAAATAGTCTTTAATGTCTAAATTGATAAAAGCGACATTTTTCCCTTTCTTTATTAAGTTTTCTGCTATTTCTACAGCATCATCTCGCCATTTTTGGTATTGATTAAAATAAGGCTTGAATAACCCCGAACCTTGGACAATTTTAGTTTTATCTTTATTAAGTAATAAGCGGTTACCTAAACATTCATTTTTTAAATTCGCATCTAAAGCAACGCCATAGTTAATTACCCATAGAACGGAAACAATATGTAACTCTATTGGGGCATTTATAAAAGGAGTAACTCTCTCTATCTCGTATTTTTTCTTAATTCTTACATTTGTGATAAAATTAATTTCTTCTTTTTGTGATTTAATTTTCTTTGGATAAAAATCGATATTAATATTTTTGAGAAGAGAATTGAAAAATTCTGAATTTTTATGGTATGAATTCAATTCATGGGCGATTCTCTCAAATTTTTCTTCAAGCGTAAATTTAATTTTGTAAGTGAAAATGTCTCCACCAATATTGTAGTTTGAACTTGGATTTTTAAAAAGAAAGTCCTTTCCAATACTTGTTTCAAATTCAACTAATTGTCGCCTAAGTAATAAGTCGGTATTGTCATAATAGATGTATGACTTCAGCTTGATGTAAGCATTTTTAATATCTTCCTTAGTAAATTTCATATTTGTAATATTTTAAAAAAAGAATAATTTAAGCAGTGAGATGGTGGCCCATTTTTTAAATCCCCGCCCATTCCCACCATCTCCAGTGCAAATTCATACTCCTTATTAAACGGCAGCTGCAGCTGCTCTAGATTCTCAGGGAATGACACTGCCCTGCTCACTTAATAGTATGCCAGCACCTGATAGCAGGTAAAGCTTTTGCCTGCAAATCAAAGTATGAAAAGCTCCCTATGCCAGAAAATATACGTAATATTCGGCAAATCTAAAGTCCAGCAACTAAAAGCAGCATAAAGTGTTAGCGTTATCATAATAAGACCATCAGTGAATGGAGAGATAACCTTAGCTAAAATGGGTGGCACACTCATTTCAAAAATCCCGCGCATTTGTGTATCTTCGCTCGAACTTTTTTCTTAAGAAACGAAAATGCACACACCACAATGGAAAGAACGCTTACCATCCTGAAACCCGATTGCGTCCGCAAACAGCTAATCGGTGCAGTCATCGACAAAATTGAACGCGCAGGCTTCCGTGTTGTCGCCATGAAAAAAATCAAGCTCAC
>CAIYWF010000166.1 GCA_903929845.1 uncultured Chlorobiaceae bacterium
CTGATACGGTCGGCATACAGCCCGGCTTTACGCACCAGTTCACTGCTGCAACCGGGAATGATTTTCAGATGAATATAGCCGCCAAAATGCTCTTCGGTACGCAGGGTTTCAACAACCCGTACCATCCGTTCCATGGTGACATCAGGGCTCTGCATGACGGCTGAACTTAAAAAGAGCCCTTCAATGTAGTTGCGACGGTAGAAGTCAAGGGTCAGATCGACCACTTCTCGGGCGGTGAAGGATGCGCGCTCCACTGAATTGGTTGAGCGGTTCACGCAGTAGGCACAGTCGTAACGACAATCGTTCGAAAGCAGGATTTTCAGAAGTGAGATGCATCGGCCATCATCCGACCAGGAGTGACAGATGCCACTCTGCGAGGTGTTGCCGGTTCCGCATGAGGGAGCTTCACGCTTGCTTCCACTTGACGCACACGAAGCATCGTAACGAGCAGCGCCAGAAAGAATCTGTAATTTCGCCAGGATATCCATGAGAGGAATATACAGAACGGGAAAAATGAAAAGAGAGGCAAGAGAGTCGGCGTAGCGGGATTCGAACCCACGACCCCTTCCACCCCAAGGAAGTGCGCTACCAGGCTGCGCTATACGCCGATGTGTCTGAAGAGGTAGTAATTATAATAAAATTCGTTAATTAATATAACATTTTTTCAATGTCGTGCGGTTTTTCTCTCTCGCCGAAAGAGCGCTCCTTGCTTCATTTCATTTTGATGTCAGAAGTTATCAACATTTTTTTTGTCAATCCAGCACAATGGATAAATTCCTGCGATCAAGACAGAAAATTTATCACCTGAAAGCAAAATACAAATAACTCATATAAATAAAACAGGTTAAGAAAAACACTGTTTTATCAAACAATGCCTCTCTCAAGGAGAAAAGATAGCGCATCAACCTATGATTCAACACGTTATCCACAATTCATAAACATTACAGAGTGTCATGCTTGCGGCCAAACCTGTGCTTTACATACCCTATAAGAGGAGGAGTAATGGAAACCGCAATGATAGCAAGAAATATCAGCTTTCTGTTCTGCTGCACAAAGGGGAGCTGCCCGATAAAGTAACCACCGTAACAAAACAATCCCACCCAAAACAGCGCACCAGTCATACAAAAGAGAATAAACCTGCTGTAGGGCATGGCACCTATTCCGGCAACAAAGGGAGTAAAGGTTCTGATAACAGGAATAAAGCGGGCGATGATGATCGTCTTGCCTCCATGTTTTTCAAAAAAACTATTGGTTCTGACCAAATGTTCAGGATTAAAAAAGCGGGATTTTTGATAATTAAACACTTTTGGCCCGAGTTTGTGACCAATCAGATAGTTGAGGTTATCACCGAGCAGGGCGGCAGAAAAAAAAAGTACGAAGAGCAGATGAGGATTGAGCGATGAGTCAGGCATGGATGCCAGTGAACCGGCAGCGAAAAGCAGGGAATCGCCCGGAAGAAACGGTGTAACGACAAGTCCTGTTTCACAGAAAACAATGAGAAAGAGAATACCATAAAGCCAGAGGCCATACTGTGCCGCAAGAAACTGAAGATGTGTGTCGATATGGATGATAAAATCGGCCAGGAAAGAGAAGAGATTGGTTAAGGAATAGTCCATGGTGCTTCTTTCTTAAAAAATGAAAACTTTTTGCTTCTGGCCGAAGCAATGTAGTTATTGCCTCTCAGACTCGCAAAACCCGGCAAGACTCAGGGTGGGGGGAAAACTGA
Organism: uncultured Chlorobiaceae bacterium; assembly: GCA_903929845.1. GTDB lineage: Bacteria > Bacteroidota > Chlorobiia > Chlorobiales > Chlorobiaceae > Chlorobium. Next base: position 1,727 of record CAIYWF010000166.1, read on the forward strand.
AGAAAAGTTATTATTGTTTATATTCAGGTTCATGTTTTTAACAAGAAACAAGGCAACTCCCATGAGTTATTTAGTGTCAACACGCTGCAAGCTCTATTATGAAGACACTGCGGAGTCTGATCCTTCAGCCATTGACAAACCCGCAGTACTGTTTGTCAATGGCTGGGCGATCTCCTCCCGATACTGGAAACCACTGGTCGGCATGCTCTCTGCAAACTACCGATGCATTACTTATGATCAGAGCGGCACAGGAAAAACGATCATCAAGGGTTATAACCCAACTTTTACCATTCAGGGTTTTACCGATGAAGCCGCTGAACTCATTGAGCATCTCGGACTTCAGGTGTCAAGAAAACTGCATATTGTAGGCCATTCGATGGGTGGCATGGTTGCCACGGAACTCTGTCTTCGGTACCATGAAGCCATTGTATCAGCGACGATAATAGCCTGCGGCATTTTTGAAGAGACCCCTTATACATTTTTGGGGCTCTTTTTTCTTGGCGGATTGATCGATTTTTCAATGAATTTTCGTAACGTTTTCCATCTCGAACCGCTGAAAGGCATTTTTATCAAACGGGCGGCAACAAAAGAGATCAGTAAAGAGTATCACGACATCCTTCTCGAGGACTTCACGCAATCCGACAAAAATGCAACCAATGCCGTTGGCAGGTTTTCAATTGATCGGGAGGCCCTGAGGACCTATACCCGCCATGTTCTCTCTCTCTCTTCTCCCTTGCTGTGCAGTGTCGGAATGGCAGATCACACAATTCCTCCTGAAGGGACCATCACGCTTTATGAAAGACGCAAAGCAGAGTCAGAGGCACCGACACGGATTGCAAAGTTCATGGAGGTTGGTCATCTCCCAATGCTGGAAGAGACTGCTGAATTTGCAAGCGAGCTTACGAAGCATTTTGAATTTGCGGAACAATTTTACAAGTCTAAACCTTAATCTCTACTGTGAGTAATAAAATATTTTCCAAAAGCCTGTTATTTCTTTTTGCATCACTCATCGCCATAACACTGACGACTACTGCGGCTTACGCAATGAAGTCTTTCATGGGCCTGCCAAGCCTTGAAGAGCTTGAAAATCCAAACCCGGAACTCGCCTCTTTAGTCTATTCGGAGGACGGAGTGCTTCTTCATAAATTTTTTCTGAAGAATCGAACATTCATTCCGCTCAAATCTATTCCCCTGTCAACTCGTTACGCCTTGATTGCTACTGAAGATGTTGCCTTTTACAGCCACTGGGGCGTAGATCTGCGTCGGCTTGTCATTGCCATGGGTGAAAATATATTCAGGGGACCAAGCCGCTGGCAGGGGGCCAGTACTATTACCCAGCAGCTTGCAAAAAACCTTTACCTGAGTCAGGAACGCACGGTCACCCGAAAAGTCAAGGAGTTCGTTACAGCAATTGAGCTTGAAAAAACCTATACGAAAGACGAAATTCTGGCGCTCTACCTCAACACTGTTTATTTCGGCTCAGGAGCTTATGGCATCGAAGCCGCAGCCTATACCTATTTCGGAAAACCGGCATACCTTCTGACGCTGCCGGAAAGTGCAACGCTTATCGCCACGCTGAAAAACCCTACGGCCTACAATCCTGCAAAAAATCCGTCAGGTGCAATCGGAAGAAGAAATCTTATCCTCTCACTGATGGAAAAGGTACAATTCATAACCCCGAAACAGGCCGCAGCAGCCAAAAAAAGTCCCCTGGTGTTAAAATATACGCCAGTCAGCCATCAAGGCCTGGCACCTTATTTTACTGAATATGTTCGACAGACGGTCAAACCATCGACAATGCTTGGCAATCTCGATCTTTACCGTGACGGTCTGACCATCCAGACAACACTCGACAGCCGGATGCAGAACTATGCCCAGCAGGCAGCAGCCGAACATCTTACTGAGCTGCAAGCCGCCTTCGACCGCTCATGGAGATGGACTGAATCTCTGAAAAACCAGATCATCATGGAGAGCGACCGGTTCACTGAACTGAAAGATAACGGGCTCTCGGAGCAGCAGGCAATGGCAAAACTCAAGGCTGACAAGGTATGGCTGAATGAACTCTTGAAGGAAAAAACCCGGATACAAGTGGCTTTGGTTGCAATTGATCCAACGAACGGCCATGTCAAGGCCTGGGTTGGAGGCAACAGATTCTCACCTGATGAGTATAAATATCAGTTTGACCATGTATGGCAGGCAAAACGGCAACCTGGTTCAACCTTTAAACCATTCGTCTATACAACGGCAATCGACAAGGGACTGCCCGCAAATTTCCAGGTGCTTGACCAGCCCCTGGAACTCAACAGCGGAAATGGCATCTGGTCACCAAGAAACTCCGATGGCTCATCCGGTGGGATGACAACACTCCGTACGGCATTGAGCCGTTCATTGAACCAAGTGACCGTAAGACTTGCCTACGAGTATTTGAAAACCTCAGAAATAATAAGTTATGCAAGAAGAATGGGCATCACGTCACCAATGGCATCGAACCTCTCTATTGCCCTTGGAACGTCGGAAGTAAGCCCGCTTGAACTTGCCGGAGCCTTTTCAACTTTTGCCAACAACGGCATCTGGAACGAACCCGTCTCAATCCTCAAGGTTGTGGATAAACATAACCGTTCCATATCGGAATACACTCCAAACCGTCGTTTTGCCATCGACTCCACTACCAACTTTGTCATGGTCTCAATGCTCAAGGATGTGATCAACAAAGGTACCGGTGCGGCAGTCCGGGCGCGATATGGCTTTACTGCTGAGGCCGCAGGAAAAACCGGAACGACTCAAAGTATGAGGGATGCCTGGTTTGCAGGATTTACCCCTCAACTTGTTGCCGTTGTCTGGACAGGGTTTGATGACGAACGTATCAAATTTACCTCCATGGAGTATGGGCAGGGTGCCCGGGCGGCTCTTCCGGTATGGGCCGGCTTTATGAAACGCTGCTACAGTGACCGGTCGCTGAAACTTGAAAACAAGTATTTTCATATTCCTGAAACCGTCATTGCTGTCCCAATGTCCGCTCAGACTAATACACCCTCCGATCTTCTCGGCAGTGATGTCTATATCGAATATTATACTCCGAAGGGCTTTCAATACTATCAGTCTCATCCGGTGCAACAAATCGATGGAACCGCCACCATGTCAGTGAGAGACAGCAGCAGTGCAATGAATGGAAATGGAGTTCCCAAACCACCAACTCCAGCGCCAGCGCAAATACCAGTTCCTGCACCAAAGCCAAAGCCGAAACCAGTGCAAGCCCTTTGAGCTTTCTGATCAGTTAACCCCACAACACTCTTGTTATGCAATCGGTAGTAGTCCTTGATTTTGGTTCGCAATATACCCAGTTGATCGCCCGTCGTATCCGGGAACTGGGTATCTATTCTGAGATTCTGCCCTATAACACTCCTGCAGACAAAATCAGGGAACATCAGCCGAAAGCAATCATCCTTTCAGGCGGACCGAACAGCGTTTATGATCAGGACGCCTTTATGCCCGATGCCGCCATTTTTTCGCTAGGCATTCCCGTGCTCGGCATCTGCTATGGTTTACAGGCAATCGCCAACCATTTTGGGGGAGAGGTTGCCTCTGCGTCAAAGCATGAGTTCGGACGCTCCAAAATTATGGTTACACATAACGGTGAAAATGAGAGTATGCTTTTTCAGAATATTCCGGATTCGGATGTCTGGATGAGCCATGGCGACAAGGTTGTTCGACTGCCTGAAGGCTTCAGGGCAACGGCCAGCAGCGACAACTCTGAAATATGCGCTATTGAAAGCTTTGGCAGTAAAGGCGCTCTGAAAGTTTATGGGCTGCAGTTTCACCCCGAAGTGCAGCATACCCTCTACGGCAAACAACTTTTCTCAAACTTTCTGCTCAATATTGCCGGAATCACGCCCGACTGGTCGTCGAAAAGTTTTATTGACCACCAGATTGAAGAAATTCGGCGTAAAGCTGGTAAAGAGACTGTGATCTGCGGCATCAGCGGCGGAGTTGACTCAACCGTTGCGGCTGTTCTTGTGGGCAAGGCGATAGGCAAACAACTGCACTGTGTCTTTGTCGATAACGGCATGCTACGAAAAAATGAGGCTGGAAAAGTGATGAGCTTTCTTTCGACGCTCGGTCTCAGGGTATCCCTCGTCGATGCTTCCGATCTCTTCCTGAAACGGCTGAAGAATGTTGCATCACCTGAAAAGAAGCGCAAAATCATCGGAAAGACCTTTATACAAGTTTTTGAAGAGCAGATGGCTCATGAGAAGTTTCTGGTACAGGGCACTCTCTACCCTGATGTTATTGAGAGTGTAAGCGTCAAAGGCCCATCGGAAACCATCAAGTCGCACCATAATGTTGGCGGGCTTCCAAAGCGAATGAAGCTCAAGCTGATTGAGCCGCTTCGTGAGCTGTTCAAAGATGAAGTTCGCGCCGTTGGCCGCGAGCTCGGTATTGCTGAGGATATTCTGATGCGCCACCCCTTCCCCGGCCCCGGCCTTGCCGTGCGGGTGCTTGGGTCAGTCAACAAAGAGAGACTTGATGTGTTGCGGGAAGCTGATGAAATCTATATCGAAGAGCTGAAATCCAGCGGCCTTTACAGCCATGTCTGGCAGGCGTTTGCGGTTCTTCTTCCAGTTCAGTCAGTTGGCGTCATGGGCGACAAACGCACCTATGAAAACGTGCTGGCACTGCGTGCGGTCGAATCAACCGACGGCATGACTGCCGACTGGGCACCTTTGCCACACGACTTTCTTGCCTGCGTCTCAAACCGCATCATCAACGAAGTGCGCGGGATTAACAGGGTGGCTTATGACATTTCATCGAAGCCTCCTGCGACGATTGAGTGGGAGTGATGGCGGAATACAGCTCAGTTGGTTGCCGGGATACCAAGCATGATTGTCAATTCTCTCTTAAATCATGAAAAGAATAGCTGTTATACTGGTTGCCCATGGTGAAGCTGAAACTGACAGTTTTTTTGAGAATTTCTCCATGATCCGCCATACCCTCGCACATGCTGGTGAGGTGATGAAGCTGCCCCGTCCGCTACAGCTCGTGGCATCGGTGCTTGGAGGGGTGAAAAACAAAGTGACCTTTCGTGCACAACAATACCGCTCACCTCAGAACAGGATCACCAGACAACAGGCTTCGCTACTCCAGGACAAGCTCAACAGGGTGATGATTCCTCACCAGACCAACGTTGAGGTCTATTCTGCTTTCCACGCAACGCCACCATTCGTCAAGGATATCGTCGACCAAACGAGTGGTCACGACCTTCAGCTCCTGATCTCCATGTCCCCCATTGATAATCGGCTGACTTCCGGAAACCTGCAGCAGCTCTCCGCCCAATGCTCGCCTGTCAACGGTCAGCGACGCCCTATTGTGGTACACGATTTCTGGAAAAATGCGGAACTCCGAAAAGTCTACCTCGACCACCTGTTTTACCATGGGATAACTGGCGACGGATCGGCTTTAGTTCTGACGTTTCATGGCACTCTTGTCAAGGATACCAAAGGAGGGATACCGATGTTTCATACTGGCTTGAAAGAGATGCATGAGATGGGCAGTACTCTTCGTGATGCTATCCTTATTGATCCTCGAAACGGTTATGATACTATTGAAATAGCATACCTCAACCATGACGTGGGAGGAACCTGGACAAAGCCATCTCTTGCCGAGGCCTTAAACTCACTCTCATCCAGGGGGATCAGAGATGTCGATATTTTCAGTTGTGGATATTTTTCGGATGGAACGGAGACGATTCTGCATGCACAGAAAGAAGCCGCTGCAAGTTCTGTGAAAAACATCAGGTTTTTGCCTTGTATCAATGATTCGGAGGCTTTCGCCGACTTTCTTGCAGAAAAGGTGGCTGCGGTTGTAGCTGCCGAATCTCAATAAGTTTTTCCGGTTGATTAACTCATTGATGATACCCGAGAGAAAACTTCTGTTGCAATAAATCCGGGATATCTTCGCGCCTGACTGTCCACCCCGTTGTTCTGCCTTCCGAAACAGACTTGAAGCGGTCGCCGACAAGCACATCCTTGCCCGAGGGGTTCTGCATGACAACCATCAAGCTACGAACAAAAATAGAGTCCGGATGCGTCGAATTGAGATAGTTCGCCGGTTCGAAATCCACCCACTCCTGTGGTGAGAGATTGAACTCGTAGAGATTTTTCCAGATATCATCAGTCCATGACTGTAAAAGATATTCCCGCTCAGGGCTTACCGTCAGTTTGAAGGTCTCATCATCCTGCCTGATTTCCCTGTTGATCCAGTTCAGGTTGACCGGCTCCCGTATACCGTTACTGCCGAAACCCAGATCGAAGAGCCATTGTTCGCCCTCTATCGTCACCACAATCGCCATGTGCGTCTTCGGACGACGGACAGGGTAGGTCATCGGGCGGGCGGCGACAAATTGATAAGGAATTCCCAGCGCTCCGAGAGCCATGGCAAACAGACCGTTGACTTCGTAGCAGTAACCCCCTCGATTCCGAGCGACGATTTTGCGATAAATCTCCTCAGGTACGAGAGAGACGACTTTCCCCTGCTGAACATCAAGGTTTTCGAATGGCACTGAAAAGAGCTGGCAACGCATCATGCGTTTCAGTGTGGCAAAATCCGCTGAGGCGGCACCCTGAAAGCCTGTTCTGGAAAAATATGCCAGGAGACTGAAGTTGGTGGATTTCATCTTTTCATAACAACAGTATTCAAAATACAGCTCAGTTAGTTGCTGGTAGCAGTATTGCCGCCAGGGGATTCACGATTAACAAGAAAAAGAGGTTGAAAATATTGACGAGTTGAACCAGCAGATTGCCTTTTGGTTTATCCAAAATGGAACCCGTAGAAACTCGCTTGACGGTAACCAGTATGCCCAATAAGCACAGAATTGCGATTCCGAGTATCCTTTGATCGTACAGGTTCATCTCTTCCTCCTCAATGTCCAGAATGACAAGCCAATACTGAACGCCGTGTTATGCTGTCTTTTGAATTAATTTGTTGTCAAGTTCAAGTTCGTAGGACAGAATTGTCTTGATGTTCATTTTTTGGGAAGCATGAAGAATTTCAATTCCGACTATCTTATTTTCACCTGAGTTGAGCGATTTAGTATAAAAAAAACCTCTCCTGAGGAGATAAAGTGTTATACTGTAATGTTTAACGACGAAATTACCCTTACAGATCACACAACCCAACAGGTAGAAAGCTACATGAGCAAAAATACGAGGATTCGGCAGAATAAGAAACAGCATATTCAGGGAATACTTCCAACCGATGAGCAGTTGACCGGCAGGGCTGGTTTGAGTCTGTTTGCCATGTACCTCCGCAACATTCAGCTTTTTTCGCTTATCGAGAGTCTGTTTGGCAAGTTGCGCAAGAACAGCAAGGGATTGCCAATCACGGAGCTGTTCGTGCAGATGCTTTGAAGAAAAGCGGAGAGTTGGAAAGTTTGATAAAGGGCTTTTTATCAAACAATGGTTTCATGTCAAAAATACGCTTCTCACCATTTTCAAAGACAAGCTCCAAGGTATAGTCGTCATGCGTTATGACGCTGATAACATCAAGTAACATCTCCATCATCTTCTCCTTTTATTGAAGCGGTGCAATACGAAATGGCTCCTCACCGGCAACAGCAAGTTCCCAGTCTGCCAAAAGTTCATCACGGTGAATGTCTACCCACACCTGCACCATCCGAAGCTGCCGTGGCGGAAAATCTCCAGCAAGAAGACGACCGTCATCAAGAGCTATCGAAACTTTTTTCCCTTGATAGCGCGCATGAATGTGAGGAATATAGCGCTTACCCCCCCATGTAATCATACCACAAAATACATCCTCCTCCAACACTCCTCCGTGCCAATTTGTCACCCCCCACTTTCTTGCGTATCTTTCATTTCAACCCCATTAAACCTGAGCAACCCCATGATATCCGAACACCTGCTTTTTCAATCTGACGGCGGATTTATTCGTATCCCGATCTGGGGGCACATCCCGCTGAGCGGGCCACTGAAAAAAATTCTGTCGCACCCTTCGTTCCTGCGCCTCAAGGGGATTCGGCAGCTTTCGTTCTCGCAGCAGGTGTACCCAGGAGCAACACACACGCGATTTGAGCACTCTATCGGGGTCTATCATCTGATGAAGCTGATTTTGCAGCGCATGTTGACCAGCCCTCTGGCTCAGAGCCTTCAAGATGAGCAGTTCCGGTTTGATGACCACAACTGCCGGGTACTGCTGTCGGCCTCTCTCTTGCACGATATTGGCCACTTTCCCCATGCTCACATCATTGAGGAGCAGATTCCCCAGTGCGGCAACGAGCCGGTCTTCTCCCATCATGAGGAGCTTTGCAAGTACTTTATCTATGAGCAACATCCCGGCATACCGACGATTGCTGAAATTCTGAACAATGAGTGGAAGGTATCGCCTGAATCGGTTATTGAACTGATTGTGGGCAAAACGCGCTTCAGCAAACTCATCAGCGGCACGCTTGACCCTGACAAGATGGACTATCTCCTGCGTGACGCGCACCACTGCAATATTCCTTACGGAAGCATTGATATTGAGCGGCTGATTGAGTCGTTTGTGCCCGACCCGCACCGCGAACGGTTTGCCATTACGGAAAAGGGTATTGCGCCGCTGGAGAGCCTGATGTTTGCGAAGTACATGATGATGCGCAATGTCTACTGGCACCATACCAGCCGGGCGCTCTCGGCCATGCTCCGCA
>CAIYWF010000167.1 GCA_903929845.1 uncultured Chlorobiaceae bacterium
ACATTTCTACAAATCTTGAGTGTCAGTGTTTTCGAGAAAGTCCATATAAAACAATTAGTTATGAATTCCGTTTGCGCAGCTCAAGACACCTATACCTGTAACCAGTTGAATTTATTTGACTTATAACCGGACAGTAGTGATGACGGTATTTAATTTTTTATTCTGATCTTCGAAATCGTCTAAGCTCTTTTGCATAGAAAAACCTTGAAGTTTTACCAATTGATTTTCGGGAATTCTGCCCAGATTATTAACTTGCATGAGAACGTACGGGTATTCGAACCAGTTTTTTTTACTATCCAGCTGGAAACCACAGTCATAATGTTGTTTTATTGCGTTAGGCCCTAAATTCGATATCATTTTTTCATATTTTTCAATAATATCGGTAGGAATTTCAATCCATCCAGCTGGAATCGAAATTACATATCCATTTTTTTGAATATTCGCGCCATAAGCAACAGATGATATTGTCACCATGACAATAAAAAACAACAAAATTTCAATTCTTTTTATTTCCATGGTATTCACCTTTTTGCTGTGTCAAACGATAAATAGATTGATCCGCATAAACTGCTAATTTCTGAATTACTCAATAAAGCTTTGACGCAATGTATATAATATAAGTCGATTTGGAATTCCCATTACTCAATGTTGCAAGCTAATTTTACCCGAAAATTCTAATTACCCAATCAGGCGCACCAAAAAATAAGGACCACGCACCAACAGGGCCTGTAACTATAAAAAAAAGTGGAAACAAGCCAGCCAAAAACATCTTAAAGTTACCAAGCTGAATAGCCATCCACAACCAATATAGGTCACCAAGTCCGATTAGAGGATATATTACCATCAATGATATGCCCATGACACCTGCAAACAAATCTTTAATTTTATGTATCATTATCTCTTTTATTATACATGAAAATAATTCGAATAATCCGCCTAAATCACATATTTTGAAATATAACAGTAATCCGCAAAAAACAGGCTTATTCAAAAATTGATTAATCTGATGAAGAGCAATCAGTATATTTAATGCATCAGGTCATTCCATGCAGTTTTCGTCTGCATAAATGTCAATGATTTTATACGCTTCTTCCATTTTCATCATCATTGTATGTAGCTCGTACCCTCTGCGACTTGTTTAGATACGAATACCACGTAACGACAAATATAATACCTTTAAACATAGATTTTGCACCACCTATAACCAAGGTCTCGTTTACTGACGATGGAAAACCAGCCATAAAAGGTAGTATTGAGGCAAATAAAAAATATACCAAAGTAAACAAGATGTATTGTTTTGCTGTGTGGACTGCTCTTGGTCGTATCCGCCAAAGCCCAATGCCAGAGTATATACTGTATGTCATAAAACTTAAGCTAAGAAATGTGTCAAGGACAGTAACTGTCAGTAGTCTTGGAAATTGATCAAAGTATTTTGAAACCTCAAGATATGCTGTAACTAGTGAAAATAAAGTGCCGATGGGGCTAAATACTGTAAGGATTAGACAAAAAAGCAACAACCAGCCACCGATCCCCTTATACTTTTGAAGGGTTGAGTTTGTTGTTGAAGGTGAAAAAGACGATTGCTGATTAACAGCCGACTCAGGTGTGTCGTTCATTTTTATTCGTAATTATATTATTGACTTTACCATCGAGTTTCGCCATGATTGCCGAATACGTCCATGAATTTGTGGGAGCATATATAACCCTGATAGTGCAGCGAAAATCCAATAAACTGTATTTTCAGCGGCACTGTAACCAAAGTGTAGAATGTCAGATAGTAACCAGAATCCAGCATAGACAAAGACCATTAAAGAGTTCATGTGCATTATCTTGGGTACAATAATAATCAGATTGATCTACCTAAAGCACTGATTTATGAAATTTAAATCACATAATACGCAAATTCCCAACCATCTAAAACCCCCCCACCACAAACCAAACCCCGGTCGCAATCATAATCACACTGGCCACCCGGTAAAACCACCTGCGCATTCTGCCGCTGATACTGTTCACCACCTTCCCCACCAGAATCAGCGCTGGCGCGGTGCCGATGCCGAAGAGCATCATCATCAGGGCACCCTGGAGCATTCCAGCAAAGGGGTGTTGTGCCTCCATGGCGGCGCGTGCGGCGGCGAGGAGGGCGGTGTAGGTGAGGCCGCAGGGGAGAAAGCCGAGGACGATGCCCATCGGGTAGTAAGCGCCGATGGAGCGCGGGGCTTTGAAGAGGGCCATGATCTTTTGGATGAGTGAGTTGCCGGGTGTGCAGCTCCTGGTTGAGGAGCTTCGTGGCAGCCACTCTGCGGTGGAGAGGCCCATGAGGATGATGGCGAGTCCGGCGATGATCATGATGGCTCGCTGGAGCTGCTCGATGGAGGCGGTAAGGACAAGGAATGAGCCGGAAAGGCCGACAAGGGCGCCGAGGATGGTGTAGGTGGTGATTCGCCCGAGGTTGTAGAGCAGGTGGTGAAGCACTCCTTGCCTGGTTTCGCCGACGGTGAAGGCGGCAACCACAGGCCCGCACATGCTGATGCAGTGGCCGAAT
>CAIYWF010000168.1 GCA_903929845.1 uncultured Chlorobiaceae bacterium
CAGAACGGCCATAACAGCGCAAACACGAGTTCCTGGGAGTACCATTTTGACGCATCATGGCATTTAATTGATGGGACGGCGGTCGACGGAATATTGACAACAACATTCGGCACGAATTTTACAATCTTCAGCCAGACTGGAGACATCTCCAAGATGACGGATATCTTGATCAATGGAGTTTCCTGCTTCGAAACAATTGCGATTGATGCTGCTAGTGGCAAAAAGATCGAGACACTTTATTCTTCTAAAGGAGATTTGATCGGTTACCGCATGAATGATGATAAAATCATAGGTTCAAGTTTTTACCTGGCACCATCACATTTGATACCACATGGAAAAATATACTGAACAAAACATGGACGAACAGTGACGGCACCACTGTCAGCGAAGACAATATCACTGATACTAAAGGGATTGTCACTCATGTGCAGAAAGGCCATGACAGCACAGGCACCAACACATGGGAGTACCATTTCGACGCCAAATGGATTTTAATCGACGGTTGGTCGAGCGACGGTTTAATAAAAACAACATACGGTGCGGATTTTATAAAAATTAACACTATTGCAGACACGAGCAAATTGACGCCTGTCACGGACAATCTTGGGGTGGTAACTGCCTATGAGATGGTGGATAATGCCTCAACAATGTCTTCCTTTGATAAAGCTGGAGTGCCAACCGGACATCGCACCTTATCGACAACCGTTGACTCCAAAGGCATTCTTTCAACAACCATGACGAATTTCGATGCGGACTGGAAAATGCTTGGATCGTCATGGACAAGGAGCGACGGAACCTCTGGCATTACTGACGTTACCCATAATCCAGATGGCAAGGTCCTCGTCACCACCGAAACTGGCCATAAGGCTGACAGCACTGGCACAATGAACTGGGTGTACCATTTTGACGCAGACTGGCACTTTCTTGGCGGGACTATTTACAATGGTGTAACAAAGACAATGAAGGCGTTTGCCCCGGACTGGACCGAGATGACGCCACTCAAGAACGATCCCGCTCATCCTGATCTTGTTACAGGCTACAAGTGGACAAATGCCGCAGATACACAGCACACAACTACATACTATGATCTGGATGCTTTCCATGCGACTGGCTATAGCCAACCCTATGCTGCAACGGAACTTGTGGGTGAAATTACGGCAGGTACGAGAACATATAATGCCGACTGGACGCATGTGCTTGATAATATACAATTGAAAAAAGCCGACGGATCCATTGTCAGTCAAGACACCCATTATGGCAGCGATGGCAAGACAATCACAGGCTACGAACAGATTGGCCATAGCACTTTTGACTACCATTTTGACGCCAATTGGGTACTATTGAGTGGCACAATAATCGACGGTATAATTACAACAAAAATCGATAGTACAGGTACACACTGGACAACAGACACCAGCAAAATGACTGCGATCAAGGACATTTATGATCATGTGATAGAATACCAGAAGACTGACCCTCTGACGCACACGACAATACATAGTGATTCAAATGGGCTGCTGACTGGTTACAGCGAAATATCCGGGACCGTGACCAAAGATGGCAACACGACAAGCTACATAACTAATTATGCCAATGATCACACGAACCCCACTGGCTTCGAACAGTTTAGCCACAACAGCGACAGCTCAAGTTATTGGGATGTCATTCTTGACGCCAAAGGTGGCTATGAAGGCAAGTGGTTGGACGACGGCCTGAAGACGACGGCGTACGACCAACATGATGTGCTACTTCAAACAGTTCTTGACGCTGGTCACCCCGAGGCAGTTCACCTCGCAGCAGTTTCGATCATTGGATTAGCAGCCGTGACGCATGACCAAGTCATTTGACTTGAAACCCCTTGGCGGGATGCAACGGAAAATCCCGCCAGGGGTAGATTTTAATACTTTTTTCTTTGACGACCTTTTATGACAGAATCAGATCAATTATACAGAGAATCCGTTCTTAAACGTCATGCAGCTCAATTGGATGCAATGTATATGCAGCACAAATTGCAGCTAAGCAATATCATGAAGCAGCAAGATGCACAATTGGGAAGCATGAAACGCCAGCATGAGATAGAGTTGCAGGCTATTGAAGTACGAAATTCTTTACAGTCACCACCGGCTTGAGAGAATCCTCTTCATGGCAGCATGATCCAGTGGAACAGCATTGCTCTTGCTTCGGGTAGCGGCAACAATGCCATCAAAATCTTCCGGTAGAATCCCATAACTGCTTAACCGGGGAAAAGTAAGCCTTTCCTGCCAGTTATTGAGCGTTTCAAGCAACTGTTCACATCCTGAAGAAATATTGTCCGCTGCAACCCCAGAAAGTATCGCTCCTGCTTTTGCATATTTCTGCAATCGAGGATGCTTATCGTCAATAAGACGCAACTGAGCAATATTCTCCCTTGTCGCTTCAGCAAGCAGGGTTGCACAAAGCGCGCCATGTGGAATATCAATGAGTCCGCCGACCGATGAGGCGAAACCATGCACAATTCCGAGACCGGCGTTGGAAAGCGCAATACCCGACATCAGTGCGGCATAGGCAATATCGCCCCGAACACCGCTGTCATCAGCCCTGTCGGTACAGGCCGCAAGAAAAGAACGGCTGAAACATACAAGCCCGCTACAGCTCAAGGCATCCGTATAGGGTGTGGCAAAAGGCGACGTATATGCCTCGATAAGCTGGGTGCAGGCATCCATCCCTGATGCCGCAGTCAGTTCCGGTGAAACGGTCACCATAAGTTCTGGATCAATCAAGGCAATATCTGGAGCAAAGGCGACATGCCTTAAAGAACGCTTGAAACCATTCCGGCCTACGCTGCTGATTACCGCATTATTGGTTACTTCGCTTCCGGTGCCAGAGGTTGTCGGCACGGCAATAAAGGGCACCTTTCGTCCATCATGCTGCATGGCATCTTTCTGTCCTTCAATAAAACGCTCAACAGGCAATTCATAACGCAGCATTGCTGAAACAGCCTTACCGGAATCAAGCACACTACCGCCTCCAACAGCGAGCACGACATCAATCGAAACCTCCCGAAATGTTGCGACCGCGCTGTCAACCATATCGGGAGAAGGCTCCCGATCAACGGCAAGATGAAACGCACGCATTCCAACACTATCCAGTGAATCCATCAAAGCAGACAAGCGTCCGGAGTGTTGCAGTGCATGGTGACCTGTAACGACAAGAACTGTTCTGCCAAAAGCACCAGCAAGATCAGCCAGCAAAGAAAACCGGCCAGCTCCGAAATGAATGATGGGCAGCGGAAGAAGAGAAAACGTTTCCATAGGTAGCTACTTTAACTTCAGTGGCAAGCCGCTGCAGAGCAACCAGGCTTCCGTGGCTACTGAAGCAACCTTCTGATTGATGATACCTGCCCTGTCACGGAACCTTCTTGCCATAGCATTTTCAGGCACAATTCCCATCCCCACCTCATTGGAAACAAGGATAATATCACATGGCGGGTGACGCAGCACGTCAAGAAATAGATCAATCTGCCTGTCGATCTCCCCCTCGCCCTTCTCCTCAAAATAATGCATAAGATTTCCAGCCCAGACCGTCAGACAGTCGAGCAGCACCACCTCACTCCCAGCCGGGAGTTTGCAGAGTGCCTGATCAAGATAAAGCGGCTCCTCGACCGTTGTAAACTGTTTACCCCGCTCATCCTGATGCTTGCCGATACGCCACTGCATTTCGTCATCAAAAGGCTCTGCCGTCGCTAAAAAAACCCGGTTTGCATATCGAGCCGCAAGCTGCAAGGCAAAGGAGCTTTTACCACTCCGTGCACCGCCGGTCACATAGATAACGTTACTCATGAAGACATAATTTTTTCGTCCAGCTTACCCTTGGTTGATTTCAGGTTAACTATCTAAAAATGAAAAAAGTTACCATCACCTTCACTGGACTGCTTTGATGGTCAATATAGAGTTTCTATGCTCTTTCGACAACCTCTTTACTGCTGAGGAGCGCTCACCCCAGTGAGAGCATCGTTTTATCATAGAGCTGGGTAATATGGACAGGAAAAGGTATTTTCATCTGACGTATAGTATCCATTCTGAACGACAAGTTTATGGCCATTCTTGCCATTGATCAGGGCACAACAGGTACTACCTGCATCATCTATAATGAAACCTGCGTTGCTCTTGCACGGTCATACCGCGAGCTGACGCAGATCTATCCACAGGCAGGCTGGGTCGAACATAACCCTGAGGAGATTTGGCAAACGGTCGTGGAGTGCATCGGAGAACTCCTGCAACTCACCACATGCAGTATCAATGCCATCAGCATCACGAACCAGCGGGAGACAACCATCGTCTGGGATAAAAGAAGCGGCAAAGCGGTACACAACGCCATTGTCTGGCAGTGCCGACGAACAAGCGAGCTCTGCAAAAACTATGACACTGAAAAAGAGCCGATTGCCATAAAAACCGGCCTGCCGGTCGACGCCTATTTCAGCGCCACCAAAATCCGCTGGATTCTTGACCATCACCCCGAATTTAATTCTGATGAACTGCTTTTCGGCACGGTTGACAGTTGGCTCCTCTGGAAACTGACCGACGGGAACGTGCACGCCACTGACTTTACCAATGCCTCGAGAACGTTGCTCTATAACATCGTCGAACAGCGGTGGGATGATGATCTGTGCCGGTTATTCGGGATTCCGACTTCCATGCTGCCGGAGGTACGGCCATCCATGAGCGATTTCGGAAGTGTGAGCGCTCTCCGGGAAATGGAGGGTGTCCCTGTTATGGCCATCGCAGGCGACCAGCAGGCGGCCCTGTTCGGACAGTGCTGTTTTGAACCGGGCAGCATCAAGAACACATACGGTACCGGCTGCTTCATGATGATGAATACCGGCAACAGATTCGTTCGCTCCCGGCATGGACTGCTTACGACGCTTGCCATCAGTGCGAACGGCACTCCCTGCTACGCCATTGAGGGTTCTGTGTTTGTTGGTGGAGCGGTGATACAGTGGCTTCGGGATGGACTGCAACTGATCAACAATGCCACAGAGTCGGAACAGATGGCAATGAGTGCCGGAACAAATGGTGGAGTTTACCTTGTGCCTGCCTTTGTTGGCCTTGGCACACCACACTGGAAGATGGATGCCCGTGGCACAATTGTGGGGTTGACACGAGGGACAGAACGGAAGCACATCG
Organism: uncultured Chlorobiaceae bacterium; assembly: GCA_903929845.1. GTDB lineage: Bacteria > Bacteroidota > Chlorobiia > Chlorobiales > Chlorobiaceae > Chlorobium. The sequence goes on from CAIYWF010000168.1 coordinate 5,163, forward strand.
TCCGGGCGGCACTGGAGTCTATCGCTTATCAGTCTTATGACGTCTTCAAGGCGATCACTGCCGATACTGGCATAGAACCTGCTGCCCTGACCGTTGACGGCGGAGCTGTCGCCAACAACTTTCTCATACAGTTTCAGGCTGACCTGCTCGGCATTCCGATTCTGCGACCACACAACATCGAATCCACCTCACTCGGTGCGGCATACCTTGCCGGGCTTTATGCTGGCGTGTGGTCTTCGGCTGAGGCACTCAAGAAGCTGAACCCAGTTGAAACCTCATTTGTCCCGTCAATGGAGAGAAACGAAAAGGAGCATTTGCTGAAAGGCTGGCAAAAAGCAGTGCGACAGACCCTGACGGAATAACCCAACCATCAAACAAACCTCTCCATCACTTCGCACGACGATTTAAAATCCGGCTCAGAAAAGATCTCCATGGTAAAGACACGACTGGCCAATGGCTGAAGCACAAGTTCACCCATAAGCAGCTCAAGCGCTTCTGGTGTCAGATGGCTCAGGGAGTTGTGATCCTTCCCGTCAACCGTGCCATGTACATGCAGCACTTTCGCTTTGGGCAGATAGCGTTTGAGATAGTCGGCAGTCGGAAATCCGTAGAATTCGAGATGGCCAACATCGAGCGTCACGGAGAGGCCGAACTCCTCAACGACCGGCCAGACAAGCTCAAAGGGGTAGTTGAGATTTTCGGCACAGAAGGATGATGCGGGTTCATAGGTACCCTTCAGCAGCAATGCCAAAGAATCGCGCAGAGCGGCGGTAAAGCATTGTTGCTCATCCTCAGAAAATCCGTTGATATCCACACCCAGCCCGGCCTCAAAGTGCATCACATAGGCGGATTTCGGCAGGTCATGGGTCAAATCAATAATCCGCAGGCATTTACCGACAGAGCGCTCCCGGTCTGCGCGGTCGGGATGGCCAAGATAAACGTCAAGCGGCAGGTGAACGGAATAGGTTAGCGACCACTCATTGGCCAACTCCTTGAGCCTCTGAATGTCCGCTTGTGAGGGCAAGTTGCTGAATTCGTCGGACTCAAAGAGCACCAGCTCAATATCATCAACCTTATCCTTGAGATACTCCACGTTGGGAATGATATCGGCAGGGATGATGTAGGAACTTGTCCCGAAGCGAAAAGGAAAGCGCTGCTTGAGGGTCATAGTGGTTATCGCTCTTGGTTTTGTTGAAGGTGAGTCATCAGCTCGGGGATAGAGTGCCAAGTGTTGGCTCCACTCTGCATCAGGCGGGTAATCAATGCAAGGGCGGCTTTGCCTTCGGTGTAGTCTCGAGTGGCAATACCATCGGCCAGAAAAACCGGTTTAGCACTGTTGAGGGCCGCTTCAGCAAGCGTCAGGTTGACAAGGTTGCCTGAACCAAAAGGCACTTGGCTGAGAATGACAGCATCTGCCTCCATTACCATCTTCATGGCCTCTGCAATAACGTCAGAACCGACCGGCGAAAAGGGCTGTTCAAGCACCGCCGGAATATTGAGCGCCCGCGCCGCTTCAGCGTCAGAGTCGAGACGATTGAGAACTCCTGTGGTCACCTCGTACCCCTCAATCAGTAGTCTGCGATAGAGCTCAATCCCGCTTCCCCCGCCAGCAATGACATGCACACTCCGGTTCAGCTTCTGGCGACGCCGCAGGCTGTCAATCGCCCCTGTCACCTGCAGATAGCCGGTGTAGGGATCCTGCTGCACGTGGAGATCGCAGTTGTAGACGCGGCTCAGCACCTCCGGCTCCAGCACCTCAACCGGAGTTCCGGCCTTTACCAGCGTACCAGCCTCCATGAGAAGAAAACGGTCGGAGATGCCTGCTGAAAGCGTGAGGTCGTGGCTCACCAGCAGAATGGTCATCTGTTTTTCGCGGTTGAGGTTCATCAGAATCTGAAGCACCTCCTGGCGGTGGTTGATATCAAGATGGGAGATTGACTCGTCGAGCATGATGATTTTTGGATCCTGCGCAAGCACCATCGCGAGGGCAACCCGCTGCTGCTCTCCACCGCTCAACTCCGTAAAAAATCGCTCCCGCAAATCCAGAACATCGGTATAGATCATGGAGCGTTCGACAAGATCGTGGTCAAACGAAGAGGGAGTTCCCCACCGCCCCATGGAGCTGATTCGACCGTTCATCACAATCTGATCGACGGTAAAAGCCATCGGCGACTCTATTTTCTGTGGGACAACCCCGAGCAGGGATGCACGCAGAGCCGGTTTGATATGCTGCACATCCTGACCAAAAAGCTCCACACTGCCCGAGAGTGGCTTCAGAAGAGCTGCGGCAGTTTTCAGCAG
>CAIYWF010000169.1 GCA_903929845.1 uncultured Chlorobiaceae bacterium
TAAATTCATTAGCTGTCCCGGTCTGCGCGCCACCGAGGGCATAATTTGCCTGTGAGATGCCATAAAGGCTCGACAATGTGTCGACATAATTGGTTTCATCGCTGAACCTTCCATTCGGATATAACATGTTGATCTTGTTGATCGTGCTGATCATAACGAAGTTACTTGCGGAGGCAGGGTTCGCCACCATGAGTTCCTGGATTCTTCCTTTATCGGCATAGCTATCACCGAAAGCAACGATCGAGGAAAATTGCTGGGCATTAGCGCCAGCGAAAGGCGCGACGCTCAGGGCGAATGCAGTCATCAAGGCGCATCGAACCTTCCTGGGCGAAAAATGGCGGCGGAAAAGCGTTGCGAAAAATCTCGCTGAATGTTCCAAAAGGAACTCTTGATTGTCCCGTTGAGCCATATTCATCTTCTTGTTTGATTTTCTGTTCCGAATGAGTCTCTTTCAGGTTTAATACATCAAATTTCTTGCACCACCTCCGCTGGCCTCACGGTTAACCTTTTCTGGTGTGCTATAGAGCCAATGATTGTTGCTCTCTCTCCATGTTATGATATAAGAAATAGTTCTGTAATCCAAGCAGTAATTCAGTTGGAGAGGCATAACCTTTGAGCGCTCAACAAAGATGATATCCAGTGCACAACCACGTCCATCCGTACTGATGCGAATACTTTCATGCGCTTTGAGTGCTGAGATGCGTCGATTTTGCTATAGAACAATTCATTCTCTATCTTGTTCCAATAAAACCGCCTTGAACTGATGATTTTTACTGAATTTGTTACGTCCTTGTTCCTCTGTCGGTTTTTGAAATTGTTAACGTATTCAAAATAAAATGGATAGAATGGCTGGCGTAAATATAACTGATAAATTTATTGTTATTGGCGATAGAGTATTAATCAAACCAAAATCTCTGGACGAACGGACAAAATCGGGAATTTATCTTCCTCCCGGCGTTCAGGAAAAAGAGAAAATCCAGACAGGTTATATCATTAAAACCGGACCGGGTTATCCTGTAGGTCCACCTCCAGAGTCTGACGAACCTTGGAAAGAGCGGGTTTCAACGGCCCAGTACATTCCTTTGCAGGCAAAAGTGGGTGATATGGCTATTTTTATTCAGAATAGCTCTTACGAGATTGAGTATGAAGCGGAGCGATATATTATTGTCCCGAATTCGGCTATTCTGCTTTTAATCAGGGAAGATGACGATCTCGACTATTACCTTAGATAAGCATGCCGATATCCCAGTTTGTAACCCATTGTAACTTGGACCATGACTATAGATTTTGCTTCAGACCGTGCTGCTCAAGGCAATTCTTCGCATGAAGAGCTGTTCATGCGGATCAGTGCGCTTAAAAAAGAGATGAACGCTCTTGTTCTTGCCCATTATTATACGGTTCCGGAAATACAGCAGGTTGCTGATATCGTAGGCGACAGTCTCGCTCTTGCCCGCGCGGCAGAAAAAAACGATGCCGATGTCATTGTTTTTGCCGGTGTCTATTTTATGGCTGAAACGGCAAAAATCCTTAATCCCTCCAAACTTGTACTGATGCCTGACGCTTATGCAGGGTGCCCTCTTGCTGACAGTTGCCCGGCTGATGAGTTCATGAAATTCAAGGAGTTGCACCCGGGAGCTGTTGTCATTACCTATATCAACTCGACGGCAGAGATAAAGGCGCTTTCCGATATTACCTGTACCTCGTCCAATGTTGAACAGATCGTTCGCCAGATTCCCGTAACTCAGCCGATTATTTTTGGCCCTGACAGAAATCTCGGCGCTTATATTGCAAAAAAACTTGGTCGGGAGATGATTCTCTGGCAGGGGTACTGTTATGTTCACGAGGCTTTTTCTGAACTCTATGTTCTCAAAGCTTATGCCGAGCATCCCGATGCTGAACTTATTGCCCACCCTGAATGTCGTGAAGAGGTGCTTCGTCATGCGGCATTTATCGGTTCAACACAGGCATTGCTGAACCATACTGTTTCAAGCTCTGCCAAAAAGTTTATTGTTGCAACGGAACCGGGCATTCTTTACGAAATGCAGAAGCGTTCGCCCGAAAAAATCTTTATTCCAGCGCCAAGGGATCCCGATAATCCCCGGAGTGTCTGCACACAGATGAAGCAGAATACTTTTGAAAAGCTTTACCAATGTATGCTGAACCGAAAACCTGAGATTGTTGTTGACGAAGAGCTTCGTCTTGCAGCCCTGGGCTCCATCAGGAGAATGCTCGAAATGTCTCCGGGATAATACGATGGCTAATGCTGAACATCTGAAGCTCCTTCAAGAGGGAGTTCCGGCTTGGAACCTGTGGCGTCAGGAGCATGAAGATATCCGTCCGGATTTGCACGATGCTGTTCTCGCGGCTCTCGATTTGCGAGGTGCAAACCTCGCCGGGGCGGACCTTGGTGGAGCAAACCTCGCAAAAGCAAATCTTGTGTCGGCGAATCTTGCCGAAAGTGATTTGCGTGGCGCCGATCTGCGTGGTACCGACCTCAGCAGAGCCAACCTCAGTGGAGTCAATTTCAGTAAAAGCACCATTGATATTTTCACGATTTATCGGGATGTTCAAGGTTGTGATATTGGTGTTAATGGACTTTATTCACCCCTTACCGACTCAGCCGCACTATTGAGGATTGATCCTCCGGGGAACTCCATGCAGGGAGCCAATGCCGATGCGGTTATCGAAAGCCTCCGCCATGCCCGCAAGCTTCACACTTTTTCCCTTCTGCTTGCAGGGATTGCCATGCTCTTTATCGTCATCAAACCAAAAACCATCACGCTGCCCTATCTTGCAGGATCGTTCAAGTTCGATGATATCAGCTACTCCTTTCTGGCCATGATTCTTTCCACCGTGCTTCTGAGCCAGGTCTCCTCGTTTATTGATTCCGCCCTGCAAGGTGCGCACTATCTTAACGACAGAAGGTCGGCCATGCTTGTAGGCCACTTTCCTTGGCTGCTCTCAAAGTATGAAAGTGAAGAGAAAAATCGGCGCCAGTCAAAAATCATGCGCTTCTTTCTCGTTTTTCATCCACTCGTTTACCTCTACTTTTTTACGAAATGGGATGTGCTTTTCAGCGGAAGCTGGGAGGGGCTCATGCAGCACTACCAGGAGATGCCGGTCGTTTTCGGTGAGTATCTGATGCCTGTTTTCTATGTTATTCTCGTCAAGCTCTGCATTCATATTTTTCGTCTTTCGGAAGGGTTTCAGAAGCCAATTCTCTTCGATACCCAAACGGAACGCGGGCGTCATTCCGAAATGGAACGTCTTGCAGTAGCTGTTGAAAAGCAGGCATCACGAACCGCAGAGCTTGTCGAGCTCATGCGCAAAAGGGAAGAGTGAGCAGATCCCGAGTAAAGCAGATACACGGGTTTTTCGTTCTCCATCACACAAACAAGGCAAATCATGAAAAGAGCACTCTCCATCATACGTATCTGTTTGTTTGCCTTCATTACCATGTCGGTTTTTAATCCTGACCCTGGATTGTGTGCTTCATCACATCGTAAGGCTAAAAAAAATCACAGTGTACGTAAAGCCAAATCGTTGAGTAGTGCTCATTCCCGAGTGGTTAAACGACACGGGAAACAGAAAACCCGTGAATTGAGCATTGCTCCTCCTCAAGATGATGCACTGAGCTTGAACAATCAGGCTTTATTGCTGTATGCTCAGGGAAAATATGCTGAAGCAGAGCCGCTTTATCGTCGTTCTCTGGCGATTCGAAAAAAGCAGTTGGGCACTGAACATCCTCTGGTGGCCACAAGTCTGAACAATCTGGCGTTGTTACTCGACGCCCAGGCGAGGTATGCCGAAGCCGAGCCGCTCAGTCGTCGTGCGCTGGTCATCGACGAAAAAGCGCTTGGTACCGGGCATCTCGATGTGGCAACCGACTTGAACAATCTGGCGGCATTGCTTCAAGCGCAGGGCAAGTATGCGGAGGCTGAGCCACTCTATCGTCGTTCTCTTGCGATCCGTGAAAAGCAATTGGGCAGTGATCATTCTGATGTTGCACAGAGTCTGAACAATCTGGCGGCATTGCTCCAGGATCAGGGCAAATATACCGAAGCAGAGCCTCTCTATCGCAGTTCTCTTGCGATCCGTGAAAAGCTGTTTGGCAATGAGCATCCCCTGGTGGCAATAAGTCTGAACAATCTGGCTGAGTTGCTGCAAGCGCAGGGCAAATATGCTGAAGCCGAACCACTCTATCGGCGTTCTCTTGCGATCAGAGAAAAGATATTTTCAAGTAATCATCCTCTGGTGGCTACGAGCCTGAACAATCTTGCCGGCTTGTTGCAAGCGCAGGGCAAGTATGCTGAAGCCGAGCCTCTTTATCGCCATTCGCTCGCAATCAACAAAAAAGTGTTGGGCGTCAATCATCCCTCTGTGGCCATGTGCCTGAACAATCTGGCGGGATTATTGCAAGCGCAGGGCAAGTATGCCCAAGCCGAACCGCTCTATCGTCGTGCGCTGGCAATTGACGAAAAAATACTGGGCAAAGATCATCCGCAAACCATAAATATCAGAAATAATTTCAACACTCGGCCAATGAAATTGAACTAGAGTGCGGCGGTTCCCTCAAAACCACTTGAGGATATTGAAAACCGACTCAATGTTATCGATAAACAGATTGGCTCCCTCGAAACCGAACTCTTGACTCAAGCAACCCCGATTAACGATTTTTGTTAAACATTGCGAATAAGTATACGGTTAAATATCCCAGTGTTCCCATGGTACCGAAGGCAACAGGGTCTGGCGGGGCGTCGCTCCTTTTTGTTTTCTTTGAAGCGGCATTGTACCGCTGCCTGCCAAACAACGGTCTTCCACTCGATAAAGAAAGTTGGTCAGGGCTGGATACAAATTCAGCAAGGCTGCTGGTCGTAAAGGTATTTTCTATGATCTGGGCGAAAGCTCCAACATTGAATGCAGATCCTTGTATTGCGCCTGGTAAACCGGGTATTGCACCTGGCAAACCAGGCATCATTGATCCTGCAGCCATTTGCGCCCTGGTGGCTGCGTTATTCGATCTTGCATTGCTACCCGTGTTGGCGGCTGTCTCCGCATTTGTTGTTGAGCTGCTGCTGGTCGCCGAACTGCTCACTGCCGCACCTGTTGTTGTGGCCGAACTGCTCTCTGCCGCCAATGCTGTCGTGTCAGAGCTGCTTTCTGTAGCCACTGTCGTTATGGCCGCGCTGCTGGTCGCCGAGCTAATGTCTCCAGTGCCAGTTATTGGCGTCGATTTGCTGGCCGATTGTATACTGCTGACCACTGAGCTGCTCACTCTGTTGGCTAAACTATTAAGACTGGTTTGATTCGTGATTATAGTCACTGGTGCGGTACTGTAGCTCAGTGATGGCAACTGGTAGTTGCTTGCCAGACCAGTACCATCGGCAAGCGTGATAGTACTTATGGCGTTGTTTGCTGTGTCAACACTGGTGTCACTCGCCAAAGCGTTCGTGTAGCTCAAGGTCTCACCGCCGACCCCGGTCACAATTGTCACCGCACCTGCCAAACTTGATGTGCCATCATAAATCTTGGTTGCCGAAAGTGTAACTGTCTTCGGGGTGATGGTCAGTGGTGCAGTCGTACTGCTCAGCGTCGGCAACTGATAGTTGCTCGCCAAGCCTGAACCATCAGCAAGTGTGATAGTGCTGATTGATTTGTTCGTTGTGGCAACATTCGCATCAGTGGCAACGGCATTGCTGTAAGTCAGCGTCTCGCTGCCGACACCGGTCACAATTGTCACTGCACCGGCCAGACTTGTAGTGCCATCATAAATCTTGCTTGCCGAGAGCGTTACTATCTTCGGGTTAACAGTAAGCGTGTTGATGCTTGAGACGTTATCAGTAAAACCGTAGCCAAGA
>CAIYWF010000170.1 GCA_903929845.1 uncultured Chlorobiaceae bacterium
CGATACCGGCACAGAGAGCTGCCACACAAATGCCCACGTACGCACCAGCTCCAGCAGCAATGATACGTCTCCTGGAACCCGCCGGGCTGTTCGAACTGATCAATCTGTAAACATAATACCCTGTAAAAGGAAGCACAACTGCCATGTTAAAACAATTCACACCAATGGCCGTTATACCGCCATCTCCAAACAAAAGCGCCTGAATGACCAGGGCAACAGTAAGGGCAATACAAGCCGCCCATGGCCCCAAAAGAATAGCAACAAGAACCCCCCCAACCGCATGACCCGTCGATCCACCGGGAATGGGCACATTGAACATCATGATGACAAAGCTGAACGCTGCGCCAATTGCCAGAAAGGGAACCTGCCTCACGTTCAATGTTTTTTTAATCCTTTTCGAAGCAGCCATCCAAATCGGGATCATCACTGCACCAAATACCCCGCAAGTTGCAGGACTTAAATATCCATCCGGTATGTGCATGGCTTTTGCTCCTTAATTTGCATCCATGTTTTTTTCACGTTGTCTGGAGACGACAAAAGCACTGCGTTCAAACGTCAAATTTAACAATTTATTCTTGCAACACCGGATAGTCCGTATATCCCTTCGGCCCCGGGGTATATAACGTTTCCCTATCAGGGACGTTCAGGGCGGCTCCGGTTTTCAATCGTTGAACAAGGTCGGGATTGGCAAGAAAACCCATTCCAAAGGCAATAAGGTCACCTTTGCCCGCTGCCAGATCGCTTTCGGCTCGCTTGGCATCGTAACCTCCCGAAAGAATCAACGTACCCTTGAAGGTATTGCGGAACGTCTCCTTTATGCTGTCATGCACGATCGGCGCACCCATTGAAGAGTGATCCACGATGTGGATATACACCGGAGATGAAAGATTAAGCTGCTGGACCAGCCAGGTATAATCATCCGCCATATCGTCGTATAGCGGCACGTCATTGAAAGACGCCGAATGGAGACAGCCGGATACCAACCTTCTCTCTGCCAATAGCCGCAATCACTGCATTGACCACTTCAAGCACAAACCGCGCACGGTTTTCTATCGAACCGCCATAATTGTCCGTGCGGAGGTTCGAATTCGGACGAATGAACTGTTCCAGCAGATAGCCGTTTGCACCGTGCAGCTCAATGCCGTCAAACCCTGCTGCAACGGCATTTTTAGCACCCTGAACATACTCGGCAACGGTCGATTTGATATCCTCCAGAGTCATCGCCTCTGGAACAGGAAAAGGCTTCATGCCCCCGGCATCCGTATACATTTCGCCGGAAGCTGCGACGGCTGAAGGCGCAATAACGCGAGCGCCGGCAGGCATATTCAGAGGATGAGAAATTCGCCCACTGTGCATGATCTGCAAAAATATCTTTGCACCCTTCTTGTGCACCGCTTCGGTAGTGGCTTTCCATCCCTCAACCTGGGCCTGGGAGAAGATGCCCGGTATGCGCGCGTAGCCCAAACCATTCGGTGAGGGCGATGCCCCCTCGGTAATGATGAGGCCGGCCGTTCCGCGTTGTGCGTAATAATCGGCCATGAGCGCGTTGGGAATGTTGCCAGTGGCACGGCTGCGCGTCATCGGCGCCATGACCATACGGTTCTGTAACACGAGAGGGCCAAGAGTGGTGGAGGTGTAAAGTATTGACATGATAAAATTCTTTAAAATGTTTCAACAAAAAAGTCACTGTTGTTACGTTCGTTGCCCGCCTGGGCGGCGCGTAGCACCAGATACTCATTTTACTGCCGGGCTGAAGCCTGGCATTCCCGGGACGCGTCCGCATGGAAAGATAATAATATCTTCAGCATTTATCACTCAAGCATCCACCCCACATAGCGCTCACTGTCCTCCTCCTGAAACAGGATATTGCGCCGCTGCATCTCCGGCTTTGCCATGCCCCACTGGAGGCTCATTGCTGCCGATGAGCTGTTCGAGACAATGAAGGATTCGAGACTCACCTCCGGGTCGCCGAGACGCTGCTCAATCTCCTTGATGGTTTCGTGAAAATGGATCTTGGGGTCGTCTGGCCGGAGGTTGCGAATACCCTTAGGGTCAACAAAAATGATGCGCTGTTTGCCATCCCCGATGAGCCAGAGAATAAAGTCAGGGTGGAAATTGCCCGCCTCAAAAAAGCCGACACCACGCCCCCTGCTCAGGTTGCGCAGCAGGTAGAGCTTCCTTGAATTGAAAAAGTCGGGGTTGCCATCATGAAAACGCTTGAGATCTTCAACGAACTGCCGCTCGCCTTTGTTGAGCGGGGCCGGGCTGATATCGACAACCTTTTGATCGAGAGCGAGCAGCGGCTGATAGAGATGATGATCGAACCATATCGCCTTCATGCCCCGGAACTCCCAGTGCTTGAGATCACCCTTCTCGATGGAGCATTTAAGCTCCTCAAGTTTGGCCACAATCTCCTCCTCCGATTTGTTGATCATAATCCGGTAATACCCCTCATCCGGTGACTCTTTCAGAGAGAGGAAGTTCGGATCGTCGCCCTCAAGGTCGCGATACTCCAGATGCGGCAGCTCCCACTCGCGCTTGCGGTAGGTGTAGTAGCGCTCGGTGTACTTCTTCAGCAGGGAGAGGGCAATCTCCTCCCAGAGCCGCACATCCTCAAAGCTCCTGAAGTCCAGCTCCCCGGCAGGAATCAGCAGTTTGTACCAGCTCTGATCGGCCAGCAGCGCCTCAATGGCTGCGCGGGTGAGGTTGAGGTTATACCAGCCGCGCTCCGCCTTGAAACGCTCCAGCTCAAAGGTGAGCCGGTCGAGGTCAAGAAAGGCAACATGCTTTGGCGTAAGATGAGTCTCATTCGGCGCATTCTCGGCATCCCCTACCTGCAAACCTCTTGAGCGCATTGCCTGTATCTTCGGGTACCAGTTGAGCAACACCTGATTTTTTTGCAGATACTCCCTGCTTGAATCGTCCGGTTTGGCAACAGTCGGAACCGGGCCGAGCTTGCGGAAAGCATCAACAAAATCGGTGCTCATCCCGTTAATACTCCTCTTGAGACGAACCATTCTGAGCTTCTGCAACCCGAGGTTTTTGATCACCGGCAGCAAAAATTCGATGCAATCATCATTGGTGGGCAGCCCCTCCTCCTCAAGAAAATCGCGGAACTGCGCCATGTAGTCGGCATGAATACCAAAGATACCGAGCGTCTCCAAAAGCGCAATGTGCTTTGGCCGTTCAACCCCCTCCGGCAACTGCACCTTGTTGCTGCGCTTCAGGCTCAGCCAGTACCCCTTCAGACGCACCCCGCGCCCGAAAAGCTGGATAATCTGCGACCCCTCCCCCTTGCCGACATTCATCAACCCCATCGTCGAAACCCGCCAACTGCTCCACCCTTCAGAAAATTTCTTTGAACCAATCAGCAGATTCACCGGCGAATGCGGCTTGTTGATGTCATGAAAGAGAGATCCCCTGAATTCACGGTCGGCTGTGGAAATGCCATGCTCTTCGCAGAGCTTCAGCAGTTTGGCATCTTCGCCGACATTGATGACGCCAAAAGGCTCATGTTCAGCGCCCAGCCGCAATGCCAGCTCACCAGTCGCCCCCTTCAGGTTTTCCAGAGAGAGATGACCACCGCCCGGTGCATTGAAAAGCGTCGAAAGCGTCTCATCAAACACCTGCGCCGGGGTAAGCCCACAGGTATTGAGATAGACAAAGCGCCCGGCAAAGAGATTTTTACCTGTTGCCGTCTCAATACCCTGATGCA
>CAIYWF010000171.1 GCA_903929845.1 uncultured Chlorobiaceae bacterium
GGGATTGCTGAGCAACAGTCGGCGAATCTCTTCAGGGCGTGAGAGAACATTGAGATTTCCCTCCTGTTCGATGGTCGCCTGACACGCAAGACGTCCGCCACTCTGGATCTGTCGTTCAGATAAAAAAGCTTTTTCAATGTCAGAAAGCGGAGAAAGGCAATCACTCCCTTCCCGAACGGTTACATAGCAAGTCTGGCAGATGCCTCGGCCTCCGCACAGGTGGCCGACATGACTATGGTTTAATTGAGCCGCCTTAAAGATTGTCTGGCCGGGCAGTGCATCACAGGGGATATCATTAATAATAAGAGTCATCGCAGTAATATGTTAGCTAATAATTGAGAACAAAAGTTGTTGAAGTGACAACATCCTGAACTTCACTTCTGTTTTTCGCCGAAACTGCTGATATAAAAGTTTTCTTTTTCCTGCATCAGCGTGCGATCCTCCGAAGACTGATCATCATAACCGATAAGATGAAGCGCTGAATGGAAGGTAACACGCAAAAGTTCCTCCTGAAAATTAACAGAAAACTTTGCAGCATTTTCCTTGACTACATCGAGTGAAATATAAAACTCACCATCAATTTCACTACCCTTGTTGTAGCGAAATGTTATGGTGTCTGTAGGATAATCATGACCAAGAAACTCACGGTTGATTCGCTGTATCATCTTGTTGCCACAATACACACCGACAACAGATTCAACCGTATACCCCTCATGTTCAAAAACCAACATAAGAGCATTTTCGAGCAACTGCTCAGGGATTGCCTTTTTTGTCGAATTGTAAATTTCCAGCATCAGGACAGGATATGTTGTGACGCGCTGATAAAAGCATCAATCTGTTTGAGCTCGGTGTTACGAACCCTGAATGTCAGTTCAACCTCTTCATCAACATGGCGCTTGTCGATAACTTCAGTGTGTTCGTACAAATACGTTATCAGTTTATAGTTGGAGACATGCACGCTGATATGACGTTCTGTGTATTCACGAGCAACCTGCTGGCTAATCCTCTCCTTGAGGAGCGAAATATTGATTCCCCGTACAGCGGAGATAAAGACGGCTTCAGGATATTTTTCGCCAAGCTCCCTTAGCTGCGAAGGATCTTCAAGAGCATCAATTTTGTTGAATACCTCAATAATGTTGTCGTGATTAACGCCGATATCCTTCAGCGTGTCGCGCACCACCGTCATCTGCTCCTCAAAACCGGGATGGCTGATATCGACCACATGAAGGAGAAAATCGGCCTGCAGCACCTCGTCAAGAGTTGATTTAAAACTCTCCACAAGAGTGTGCGGCAATTTTCGGATAAAACCAACGGTATCCGACAGCAGCACAAGCTTGTTGATATTGAGCTCAAGACGACGGGTTTTGGTGTCGAGCGTCGCAAAGAGCCTGTTCTCCGCAAAAGCCTCAGCCTCCGGGCAAAGTTCGTTCATCAATGTCGACTTTCCCGCATTGGTGTACCCCACAAGAGAGACTCGCTGAACGGCTTGGCGACTGCGAGTCTGGGTATCATGCTGCAGGGCGACCTCGCGCAACTTCTTCTTCAGAAGGGCAATACGGTTACGAACCAGACGTCGGTCAGTCTCAATCTGGGTTTCACCTGGCCCCTTGTTGCCGATACCACCCTTCTGCTTCGAAAGGTGAGTCCACTTTCCGGAAAGACGGGGAAGCATATATTCAAGCTGGGCAAGTTCTACCTGCATTTTAGCCTGAGCCGATTGTGCCCTTATAGCAAAAATCTGCAGAATGAGGCCTGTACGGTCGATCACCTTGCACTCCAGCGCCTGTTCAAGGTTTCTGGCCTGTGCAGGTGTAAGATCGTCATCGAAAATCACAAGATCTATTTCATGCTCCTTTACAAACAGGACGAGCTCCTCAACCTTGCCTTTTCCAATACAGTAGGCCGGGTCACGCAGTTTTCGATCCTGTATAAACGAGTCAACGACATCAGCGCCAGCCGTATCAGCAAGAAAAGCAAGTTCAACAAGGTACTCTTCAACAAGTGAACGGGGTGTTTCAGGAGGGGAACATAGACCGACAAGAAAGGCCTTTTCCCTTTTATTTTCAGGAGTAACAGTATTCAATCGGACAGTAATAACTTACGTAATAAAAATGAATGACAGCGTTCTGTAATATGGCATGTTGCTATATTACAACCATTGTTTTATCTTGGCGGTTCATTCTCGATTCATATTCGAACCGTTTAAAAAGGTACACATTTTTGCTTTCACCCCCTACCATAGAAAGCGAATAATGCTGTAATGACCAAAACAGGCAAAATATAAGCGCATATCAGATGAATCAGAACGATCGCCGAAACTCTGCTGACCTGGAGACGGAAAAGCTGATAACGCTTGACGATGCTTATGCATACTGCCGCCAGATTTCAAAAGAACACGCAAAAACATTTTATCTTGCAAGCCTGTTTCTCCCCAAAAAACAGCAGAAACCTATTTTTGCCATCTACGCCCTGCTGCGAACCGTCGATGACGTTGTTGATATGGCGGAGGAGAAGCTTGCAAAAGGACTTATCACCAAAGAAGAGATCAGTCTGATGCTTGAGGGATGGAAATCAAAGCTTAAAGCCTGCTACGGCGGAAAAGTTGAGAACGATCCGATCATGATTGCTTGGCACGATACGCTGAAAAGCTTCACAATCCCGATAGAGCTTCCCCTTGATTTGATGGATGGCGTCGCCATGGATATTGAGTTCAAACCTTTTGAAACCTTTGATGAGCTCTACGTCTACTGCTACAAAGTGGCAGCAGTGGTAGGACTGATGACCTCTGAAATTTTCGGCTACAGCGATAAACAGGCACTGCAACATGCCATTGAACTGGGGATTGCCATGCAGTTAACCAACATTCTGCGCGATGTCGGTGAAGATGTCAATCGAGGCAGAATTTACCTGCCACTTGAAGATCTGCGGCGCTTCAATTATTCAGGTGAAGAGCTGATGCAGAAAAAAATCAACGGCAACTTCATTGAGCTCATGAAGTTTCAAATCGAAAGAGCCAGAAACTACTACCGCTTGTCGGACAAAGGAATCCCCATGCTTGAAAGGCGAAGCCGTTTTGGGGTCGCCATCAGCAGCATCAACTACTGCAATATTTTAACCGCCATCGAAAAAAACAAGTTTGATGTTTTCTCAAAACGGGCCTATCGCTCTTTTTTTCAGAAAATCAGCACTATTCCTTATGTCTTGCACAAAACCCGTTAAGAGTCAAAACTCCGCAGGGTTTGTCCATATTTATTCACACACTGAATTCAGAGAGAGATAGCCATCATGCAGAAAGAGAACGAACAGAACAACAATAGCCAGGAACAGCCAACCCAGTTATCTCTGAACGACCAGATGCTGCGCCGTCTTGAAGAGCGTCAGCACCTGATAGAAGCCGGGATAAACCCTTATCCAACCCACTTCGAGGTAACTCACTCTTCTGTGGAGATCATAGACAATTTCGAAGAAGAGGTTAAAAAGCCTGTCGCTGTGGCTGGCAGGATTATGACCATCAGAAAAATGGGAAAAGCCTCATTTTTCCATCTTCAGGACTCTGCTGGCAGGATCCAGATATACATGAAAAAGGATGAGGTCGGTGACGTGACCTACGACACCTTCAAGCTGCTCGACATCGGCGATATCGTCGGCGTCAAGGGATTCACCTTCAAAACCAGAACCGGCGAAATATCAGTCCATGCCGAATCGCTGGAGCTGCTCACCAAGTCCCTGCGCCCAATCCCCGTGGCCAAGGAAAAGGAGGTTGATGGAGAGAAGGTGGTGTTCGACGCCTTCAGCGACAAGGAGCTTCGGTATCGGCAGCGTTATGTTGACCTGATTGTCAACCCGGAGGTCAAGCAGACCTTTCTCAAGCGTTCCGCCATTGTCTCTTTCATCCGAAACTTCTTTGCCGAGCAGGGGTGGCTTGAGGTTGAAACTCCTATTTTGCAGCCCATCTACGGGGGTGCAGCCGCCCGCCCATTCACCACGCATCACAATGCGCTCGACATGAAGCTTTACTTGCGCATCGCCAACGAGCTCTACCTCAAACGGCTGATTGTGGGTGGTTTTGACGGAGTGTTTGAATTTGCCAAAGATTTCCGCAACGAAGGCATCGACCGTTTTCACAACCCGGAGTTTACCCAGGTTGAGCTCTATGTCGCCTACAAGGATTACAACTGGATGATGAAACTCGTCGAGGAGCTGCTCTGCCAGACCGCTCTCGCCATCAACAAAAACGACAGCACCATGTTTCTCGGTAACGAGATCAGCCTTCAGACTCCGTTCAGGCGCTTGAGCATTATAGATGCCATTGCCGAATACACCGGCAAAAATATTCGCGGACAATCTGAAGAAGAGCTTCGCTACACTGCCAAGGATCTTGGGCTTGAACTCGATCCAAAAATCAGCAGCGGCAAAATAATCGACGAGATTTTCGGAGAATTTGTAGAGCCAAAGCTCATTCAGCCAACTTTCATCACCGACTACCCCACCGAAATGTCGCCCTTGGCCAAAGAGCACCCTTCACAGCCGGGTATCGTCGAGCGATTTGAACTCATTGTCGGAGGCAAAGAGGTATGCAACTCATTCTCCGAGCTGAACGACCCCGTCATTCAGCGCGAAAGACTGGAGTCGCAGTATCGGTTACGGCTGCGGGGTGACGAAGAGGCTATGATTGTTGATGAAGATTTCCTCCGTGCCATCGAATACGGCATGCCGCCATGCGCTGGCCTTGGCATCGGCATTGACCGGCTGGTGATGATTCTCACGGGACAGGATTCCATCAGGGATGTGATTTTCTTTCCGCATTTGAAACCGGAGTAGGAATGGGCAGCCAAACTTCAGGAGCACACCACCATGCCACTTGATCTGAGCAGTTTGAAAAAGGCTATTGCTTCACTCGAAAAGTCAATCAGCAGTTATCCGCTCATTGCCATCTTTCTGATACAACACAACGCCAACGCGTCGGATATGATCGAGCACAGCAGCATCACTGATGTTGCGCAACAGTGAGAGGTCAATCGCATAGGGGAGCAGCAAATCATCAAGCTCGTCCATAACCTTGGTCAGCAATATTGCGGTCAAATCCTCTCCGCCAACAAGCGTCAAGTCAATATCCGATCCTTGCCGGTAGCTGCCTTTTGCCCGCGAACCGTAGAGGACTGCTTGTTCAATCTGCGGATAATGGGAAAAAACGCCAAGAATAACTTCAATCACCGATTCGGCAAGTCCGTAACTCACAAAGTCTCCTTCTCTTTAAAACCGTCCATCTTGCGCTGAAAAACTGTAAATGCTGCACAATAGCGGTTCAGGATAGCCTCTACAATCTCCCGCGCAGTCTCTTCGTTATAGGTGTGAGAGGTTAGATTGCGGTCACGAATCATATCCATCCAGATATCGCCATCCTCAATCAGGCCAAGCTTGAAGGCGAGACGGGTAACATCTTTCGAACCATAAAGAGCCTCTGTACCGCGATGTTCGAGAAAATCCTTCAACGTCTTCCAGGCCAGCTCATGGGTATATTCAAACGACTGTATCAACCCCTGCTGTTCGAGATCGGAAAGATCGCGTTCAGCGGCAAGAGCAGCCGCAGCCTGTATTCGGGCAAACGCATGATTGAAATGGTTCAGCCGTTGTATCCACCGAATATCTTGTGTCGCCATAGAGATATAGTTGCTAATAAATAAGAGATTCAATCACCCCTGCACCCCGTAATACTCGCGATACCAGGCAACAAAGCGTTTGATGCCCTCCGGCACGGTGGTCACCGGTTTGTAGTGAACATCCTGTATCAGTTGGTCAACGTCAGCATAGGTGTCGGGTACGTCTCCGGGCTGCAGCGGCAGGAACTCTTTGATGGACGTTCGGCCAAGCTGCTCTTCAAGAGCTTTGATGTAATCCATCAGCTCGACTGGATTGCTGTTGCCGATATTGTACACCCGCCATGGGGCTTTGCTTGTCGCGGTATCGGGCTTGAGGCCTGACCACTCGGGGTTGGGTTCGGCAACATGATCGAGCGTTCTAAGAACCCCCTCGGCAATATCGTCGATAAAGGTAAAATCGCGCCGATGGTTGCCGTAATTGAACACCTTGATTGGTTTGCTCTTCAGAATGGCATCGGTAAAAAGAAAAAGCGCCATATCAGGCCTTCCCCACGGGCCATAGACGGTAAAAAAACGAAGACCGGTCGTTGGCAAATTGTAAAGATGACTGTAGGTATGTGCCATCAGCTCATTGGCCTTTTTACTTGCCGCATAGAGTGAAAGCGGATGATCGACATTGTCATGGACTGAAAAAGGCATGGTTTCGTTGGCGCCGTACACCGAGCTTGAGGAGGCATAGACCAAGTGCTTTACTCCGTTATGCCGACACCCTTCAAGTATATTGAGAAACCCTACTATATTGCTTTCAATATAGGCATGGGGATTCTCAATTGAATAACGCACTCCTGCCTGGGCAGCAAGATTGACCACACGCTCAAACGCACCTGTTTTAAAAAGCTCCTCCATCGCACTCCGGTCAGCAATATCAGCCTTCACAAACGTGAACCCCTCATAAGGCCCCAGCAGTGCCAGTCGCGCACGCTTGAGTGACACGTCGTAATAGTCGTTCAGATTATCGATGCCAGTGACCTGCTCTCCCCTTTCAAGCAGCCTCTTGCAGACATGAAATCCTATAAATCCGGCCGCACCGGTCACCATTATATTCATTGCATTTAATCGATAACGAGTTTCAGCCACATTCTGACCGGCGTTTGAAAAGTTTTGCTTTTTTCTGCATTCATAATAAAAACAATTCTCCACCCTGACAAGGCAAAAAATGCTCTAAATCTTCATTTCCAATGGTTTACGTTCTAATGCTACCGTTATGTTATCTTTTCCAATGGATTGAGAAATCGTTGGAAAAAGCCAGAAATCCAGCCCGGACTGAACTTTTTGATGCTCATATTATGTTGTAATGAATAAGTAGAAGTCCAGTAACGAGAAAATTTGTTGGTGAGTCATTTCTCATGGTCTGAAGCTTTTTGTTCGTTGCAAGTATTGCTCATGGCGACGTGCAGTATTATTCTTTTTCAAACATTCTTTGTCTTTTTCATTTTTTACGGTCACGAATGGAAAGGAGTTTCCTATGATGAAAAAAAAATTTGTCATTATAATTTTAACCACCATAACTCTTTTTGGTTACGTATCAAGTTATGCTGTCCCTCTTGAAGGGGAAATTATTAAGTCAATCGATGGGGGGGGGGATTCATTTGGAGGGAACATTTGGCATTCCAGTTATATGAACTTGAGCACGCCTCGTAACTTTATAAAGGGAGAGGAACTAAAGATTACGCTCCGGGGCAATGCCAAGTGGGTGTATGTCAGATTGTTGCCCGTAGATGCTAATGCCACAGTTCCAATTGGGATTATTGAAAAAAGAATACATGTTCCTCAAAATAAAGTGATCACTGTACAACTTGAGACTACCCATCCGAACATCCGGCAAGTATCTGTTCACTCTGGACGTCAAGCGTTTGGAAAAGGAATAAGTCTCTTTAATGACAATGCCGATATTGTCAGTATTGATGTTTCTATGGAAAAATAAAGCGCGGAGCAACTGTCGAAATCTTAAAGCCTCGCGCCCCCGGAAATTTCGATAATCTGCCCTGTAATAAACGCTGCATCATCAGACGCAAGAAAAAGAGCGCACAGGGCAACGTCGTCCGGTGTTGCGATCCGGCCAAGCGGGTAACGCTGTGCACACTCATTGCGAAGCATCTCCCACCGTTCGGACCCGAGAGCCCTGACAAAGGCGGGAACCTCAACAAGAGCTGGCGCAAGTGCATTGACCGTTATACCATAGCGACCGAGCGACATGGCAAGCGAACGGGTAAATGAGTAAATGCCACCTTTAGACGCTGAGTAGGAAAACTGGTTCGGACTTCCCCGATAAGCCAGCGAGCTCATATTCACAATTTTTCCAAACCCCCGAGGCTTCATCATCCTGGCAGCTTCACGGCAGGAGATAATGCAGGATTTGAGATTCAAATCAAGATTGGCGCTCATTTTCAGGTAGTCAATCTCCTCGACATCAGCTGACGGTTCATTGTCGCCACCGGCAATGTTCACCACAATGTCCAGCTTTCCATAGCGCTCAGCTATTTGCCGATAGAGTGTCTCTATCTCCTCCTCTCGGGTTACGTCGGCATTTACCGATATCCCACTCCCCCCGCTCCGCTCAAGAAGTTCAAGGGTTTCAGCACAGCCAGTTACATTAATATCGCTGGCAATAACAGCAGCTCCTTCAGTTGCAAAACAGAGTGCCACTGCCCTGCCGATTCCTCCTGCCGCTCCGGTAACGAGCGCAATTTTTCCAAAAAGACGCATGGTCGTCTCTTGTTTAATTTTTCGATGACATCTCAGAACGGACAATCATCATTCGCAATAACGCTCTCGCTCTGACTTTCGAAAACCGGCGGTTCCCAGGATCCAGAGTCCTCGGAATAGGAGGTGTCCGGCTGATTGACCCCCTCAACTTTCCATCCCTTGACGTCGGTATACCACTTACCGTTGAACTCCCTGCTTTCAATGTCAAACGAGATCGTGAGCTTTGATCCCACCTTCAGTAAATTTCTGTCATACTTCTCTCCCCACAATGAAATGCAGACTTTTTTCGGATACTGCCCTTCAGTTTCAACAATAATATCCTGTTTTTTCCATGTTCCATTCCTTCCTGTACCCGTCTGTTCAGGAAGAATTGCCGATAGCTTGGCCGTGAGTTGCATAATAATTATGAATAAATTGATTCGTTATTAAACTGTTTTGATTTCACCCCGGAGAATGAAGGTGACATAATAAACCGAACATCCGTAGAAACAACCTGCAACACCAAGGAGCAGGTTGTTTTCCAGAAAGAATGCCAACAAAATTGCGGTCGCCGAGAGTAAAAGCACTGTAAGCTGTTTGAAGGCTTTATTCATCACCGGCTCACCAAGCAGGGCTGAAAGTGCTATCGCACTTCTGAGTGTTTCAAGTGAGTTTGATCGGACAATTGATGGAATAACAATATAAATCATACCGATAAAGGAAAAGGTGATCCAGCCGAGCAAGGCAGCATGAGTATGGGAGTGATAAATCCACATTCTGTCGAAACGCAAGGGAGGCACCGTACCAAAATGAATCCCCTTTAAAAAGTAGATATTCATGATGCCGTAACCACTGGTCGCAAAAAGAAGCGCAAGGCCGCTCAACAGAAATGCAAGTGCTGGATGGTGAAATTTGGTATGGAAAAAATTGTTGAGGTAAACAGCAAAACTGCCAAGCAGAGCCATCACACCAAACAACAGAAAATGGCTGAGCAGCATCATACCAAGATAGTACTCAGCCAGAATAACAATCAGAAAAAGGAGAACTCCGCCGACAAAGATATAAAACCAGAGACTGAAAAGCCGCTTTGCCAGCTCCTGTTTTGATGACCTGCTCCATGCGTAGGTATAGAGAAATCCCATCACACTGATACTGAGTGGAAATGAAGAACCAAGAAAGTAGGAAGACTGTGTCACAAAAAAGGGAATAATTCTCTGATCAGGAAAAGCCTCTTTAAGACCAAGCGTAAAAAGACCAAGGTTGGCAACGAGCAGAAAAAGAACATCAAAAATATAGTAGCGCACCGAAACTTCGTTCCAGATTTTCGGAACTGAAAGCGTAGTGAAAATCTCCCTGAGCGGCCCGGCCACAACAACCATGAGCAGTAAGCCTGTAAAGGCTTTCAAGAAGGGCCAATCCATGAAAACGGCAATAGTAATCATGACCAACGAGAGCAGAACTGCATAAATATAGCGCAACTGCTTTGCTGGATCAATCTTCAGTTCAGGGTAGATTGCGGCTGTCAGGTAGCGGTTAAGAATGAGGATGGCAAGGTTGCCGAATCCGATAAAAAAGAGATAGGGATGAAGCTTCAAGAGAAACATATTCCCCATAAATGCTCCTGCTGCCCCCAAAAGAGACGCAACGGCAATAACGGTCACGGAAACAGAGAGAAAAAGCCTGGCAACACTGCTTAACTCTCCATCAAAATGGTGCAGTTTCATTCAGGTCAGGGTTTTTATTTTATTCAATTCAATTACAGCAATCACTGAAAGCGCAATCAGGGAAACATTCAGTGTCAGGGGATTGAATGGCAAAGAAAACATTGTTGGCTCGAACAGGGCGACAAAACAAAGAAGCCCGACTAAAGACGCTGCATTGAGCCAGAACACCCAGCTCCATCGAGCCACAAGCAGGAAAAGTCCAAACACGATCTCTGCTATGCCCATCCATAGTACCGCTTCACAAGCCCACTGATAAACCGGAATAATGTGGCCAAGCAGGTCTATTTCTCCCCTGCTTTGACAAACTATTTTTGGAACAGCACCCTGATAAACCCATGAAAAGGAAAGTGCAGCACGGCACAACAACAGTCCCGGAGTCTGGTTTGAGAAATAAGACATTACCGGTCGCAGGTTAACGGAATTACAAAAAATGGCTACACCGCCTGTTTCCTTTTCAGCTTTGAAAATTTGCCTTGCATCTTGTCGAACCAGACATAAACGACTGGAATAACCAGCAGAGTCAGAAACATTGAACTGAAAAGTCCGCCGACAAGAGCAACGGAAAGCCCGGACTTCCATTCAGATCCTGAGCTTTGAGAAAGCGCAATAGGGAGAAGCCCGAAAATCAGTGTCAAGGTGGTCATGAGAATGGGACGCAACCGCTCTTTTGCTGCTTCAAGAATAGCCTCAGAAAGCTCCATCCCCTCTTCGCGGAACTTGTTGATAAAATCTACCAGCAGAATAGCGTTTTTTCCCACAAGCCCGATAAGCATGATAATACCAAGAATAGTGAAAATACTCAGTGATTTACCGGTAATGGCCAAAGCGAAAAGCGCTCCGATAATAGCGAGCGGAATAGAAAACATCACCACCATCGGCCAAATCCAAGAATCGTAGAGTGCAACCATGATAAGATAGACAAAGATAATGGCAACAAGAAAAGAGAGCAGAAGGGTCGAGTTTGATTCCCCCTGCCTTTTGAGATCAGATTCATAAGCATAGCTCACTGTTGAAGGCATGAGAAGAGTTTTTTTCATGTTTGCCATGATCCGCTCAATCTCTTTACCAATGCTTCCAACAGGACGACCAACAACCTGTGCCTTGACCCAGACAGCATTGTTTCGATCCTTCCGCTGCAACTGCGTATAGCCCCGATCCTGTTCAAAAGTGACAAACTGACCGAGACGAACCATATCGCCTTGGGAAGTACGGAAGGTGATCTCGGAAAGCGTTGAGGTGTCCTGACGATAGTATTTGTCGAGCATCACCCTGATATCGTATTCATCTCCTCCATCCCGGTATTTGCCGGCTTCATCTCCGGCATAAGCAGTCCGCAATGCGGCTCCTACATCGGCAATAGAGATGCCAAAGGTGCCCATTTTTTCACGATCGACGATAACGCGCATTTCGGGACTTCCGATTTGAGAGGTCAATTTGATATCGGCAGTTCCTGAAACAGTTTTGAGACTGTCTCGCAATGCTTCGGCCACACGGGTCACCTGACTTCTCAGTGGCCCACTGATAATAACTGCAACCGGCGTTTCATTGGCTGTTCCAAAAATTCCGATAGGGTTGATGCTTGCCTTGAGGCCGACAATATCCTGCAGATTGACCCGAATTGCCTGCATAATGGTATCTGTCGATCGGGTCCGCTCCTCTTTGGGTGTAAGCCTGACATTGATTTCAGAAATATTGTCAGCGCTCTGATTGAAAAAGCCTTCGGTTGAAGCCCCAACATTAACCATCACCTTTTTCACTTCTGCCATTGAGGTGAGACGACGTTCCACACTTCTGGTCAACCGGTTGGTCTCCTGAAGAGGGGTTCCCGGTTCAAGTTCCAGTTTGACGGCAAACTCCCCGCGATCAGACACGGAGATAAACTCTCCACCGATAAAGCCAAAAAATGGAAGGAGAAAAGAGAGAAACAACAACAGTATGGCACTGAAAAAAACTTTTCGGGGATTGCGTAAGCTCCACTGAAGGAGATTGATATAGATCTGGCGCAGACGCTGGAAGTTGCGTTCAAAAGCAACAGCAAACTTTTCTACAGGATTTTTTCCGGTAAACTTTTCAACAGTGGAAAAGCGCGATGCAAGCAGTGGAGTCAAGGTAAAAGAGACAAAAAGGCTGACCAGAGTAGAGATAACCATAACAACGGAAAATTCCCGCAGAATATTTCCAACAATGCCACTGACCAGAGAGAGCGGCAGAAAAACAACCACATCAACCATTGTAATAGAGAGTGCAGTAAAGCCAATCTCGTTTCTGCCAGCAAGGGCGGCATTTCGGGGCTCTTCGCCGCGTTCGAGATGGCGGTAAATATTTTCAAGCACCACAATGGAATCGTCAACCAGAACGCCCACCACCAGTGACAGTGAGAGCAGCGTCATGAGATTCAGGGAAAAACCAAAAAGGTACATTCCGATAAAGGTCGTCACAAGAGACGTTGGAATGGAAACAAGCACAATCAGTGAGTTACGCAGACTGTGGAGAAAGAGCAACATGACGAGGGCAACAAGCAGCACTGCAAGCATAAGGTCATGCTGCACAGCGGTGACAGCTTCAAGCGTAAAGGTCGAAGCATCCTGTGCAATGTCAAAGTGGAGGTGACGAGCGCTGTAGAGTTTTTCAAGCTTTGAAAGAGCCGCTCTTGTAAGACGACTTACATCAACGGTGTTGGCATCGCTCTGCTTCATGACCATAATACCGACCGCACTTCGACCGTTAACCCTTGTAAGGGTGGTGATCTCCTTAAAGCCATCCTCAACTTCAGCAACATCCCTCAATGCAACCGTACCTGAAGCGGTAGTTCGCAAAACAAGGTTTTTCAGCTCTTCCAGACTGGTGAACTTGCCAGAAAGCCTGACCACAAACTGCTTGTCGCTGTCATCAATTTTGCCGGTCGGAAAATCACTGTTGGCCTTTCCAACCTCTTTGAAGACATCTGTGACAGTCAGACCATAGCTCTGAAGCCTTGCCAGATCAATATTAACCCTGATTTCCCGCTCACGGCCTCCAAGCAAGTATACTTGCCCAACACCGCCGACACTTGCAAGCTGCGGCTTTATGTCATCTTTGAGCATCTGGTAAAACTCCGCATCCGGCAGTGATGAGGTTGCCCCGATGCGCAGCACAGGCACCTCATCGAGAGCAAAACGGGTAATAACCGGCGCTTTTGCTTCGTTGGGAAAGCGATCGCGCACCTCATTGATCTTGCGCTGGGCATCCTGCAACGCCTTTTCAATATTGGCTGAATTGGAAAACTCGATGGCTACCACAGACAGCCCTTCAGTCGAGGTAGAGGTAATGGATGATATTTTTTCAATGGCCGAAACAGCTTCCTCAACAGGTTTGGTCAGCGATGTTTCAACCTCTCCCGGCGACGCACCAGGATAGAGAATGGAAACGGTAACAACTGGCGGGGTCATCTTCGGCAAGAGCTCATACTGCAACTGCTGGTAGCTGAAGAGGCCGAGAATACCAATCACGGTAAAAAGCACAACAATAAGCGTCGGCCTTTTTATGGAAAGCTCAGTCAGCGTCATGGTCGTCCAGAATTCTTCTGCTGGTCGATGACGAGAACATCGGCCCCGTCATGAAGCTCGTTCTGGCCACTTATCACCACACTGTCGCCGGGAGCTAATCCACCGAGAACCTCAAGGTGCTTTTGCAGCTCCACACCTGCAAGAAATGACTTTAAAAATGCCTTGCCGCAACGTACAACAAAAAGTTGAGGATTTCTTATTCCTGAAACAAGTGCGACACGCGGAACCAGAACTGCCTGCCGTTCCCCTTCGCCCGAAGAGAGTACTCTGGCAAACATTCCCGACCTGAAGCTGGCTTTACCGGTATTCTGCAACAGCACTTCTATCCTGCAGGTATGATCACGACCTGACTTGTCGCTCACTGAACCGACCTTACCGCTGAAGATCTCTCCAGGATAAAGATCGCTGGTTACCGTCAGGGATGTGCCTTCAACAAACTTCCTCATCTCTCTTTCAGGCACAAAAATGATGATCTTTACTCTCGACATATCGACAAGATGCGCCACCTTCATACCTTCGTGAACAAGTTCTCCCTGTTCCACAAGACGCGAAGTTACAAGACCGGAAAAAGGCGCTTTGACTCTTGTGTCATTGTATTTTCTATCCGCCGCAACAAACTCCGCTTCAGCCTCTTCACGCTGCAACTGCACTGTTTCATACGCTGAAAGTGCCACAGCACCTTCTTTGTAAAGGGTTCTATAGCGATCGACATCCTGTTTCGCCTGACTGAAATGGGCATCCGCCTTCTTCTGCCGGGCAGTGGCAAGTTCATTATCAAGGATCAACAATGTTTCTCCTGCCTTTTTCTGCTCTCCCGGTTCTGCTGAAACCCTGCGGACTATACCCGCAGACTCAGAAAAGATATCCGCCTCCCTGAGGGCCTCAACTGTTCCCACGATGCTGAAACTGTCACGAACGGCCGCTTTCGAGATACGGACAACCGAGACCGGAATACGGTCAATAACCTTTGCTTTCACTGTTTTGTGCGTTTCAGGACGCTGGGTCAGCCAGAACAATCCCAAAAGAAGCAGGAGCAACAGCACAGGAAAAACGAACTTCTGATTTTTCTTCATTGTCAGGAATTCTACGGTAAAATGAGAGCAAGCCCTACGACAAAAAAGCGAACCAAAGCTCGCTTTTTTATGTCATAAAAACAAAGGCGATCTCAGCAGAAGTTACTGGCAATGGAACACGAAATATCTGCCGAAGCCTTGACATGTTCAATAATCGAAAGAACTCCTGTGAGATTGATAATGTTCTGGTCATTCACCGATGCCTTGATCTTTGCTGCCGCACTGTCATAAAGCGCCTGAATCTCACTCATCATCACCAAGGTTTCACTTGCATGTTTCGAGTTGCCGCTCACATAAGCTTCAACGGCTTTCTTGATCATTTCAGCCGTAATATCGCCCATTGGTTTCAGTCCGTACTCATCCTTGTGCAGATCCTCAACATTGGCAAACTTCACATACTCAGCCTTGTCTGCAATATTGAGCGCCAACTGGGCCAGTCGTTCAAGATCACGGAGAATCATCCTGGCATATTTGATCGCCTGAAGATCTTCTGCGCCAAGATTCTGGAAAGATGCGTAGGCAAGGGTAAGGTATTCAACCTCAAACTTCCCTTTCCTGATATAGGCCTCATCAAATTTGAATGCCGAAGAGGCAAGCTCAATATTTCCCTTTGTTGATGCCCGGATGCTGAGCATCAGATTATTTTCAACATTTGAGGACAGTTTGGTAAGCTTCTGCTTGAGTGATTCAAGCTGTACATAGACTGTTCCCTGGGGTTTTGTTGAAAGAGCAAATTTTGCGGGATCAATCTTGATGGTAAAAGCTTGCGGAGTTTCTGTTGTTTTCGGTGAATCGCCGAAAATTTTTCCTAACAGGTTAGCCATAGAGTTCAAACACCATGCTTATGATTTAAAAGATACAAAGTGACCTTAATTTAGCAGACCTGCAAGGTAAAATGCAAGAAAAAAACAAAAAACAATTTTGGGATCACCCATACCTCACCCACAATCCTGAACTAAGTCAGTACTGTGATCAGTTTCCTGGAACGACCCTATTAATCCGCTAAAAAGATTCCTTTTATCTTGTAAGTCGATCGAACTTGTTCTTCTGTAAAAGGCATGGCATTATCTGCACAGATAAAATCTCCGCCAACTTTCTTCAGCCCACAATCCAAGGTTGTCAGTTGATTACCGGAGCAATTAAAATGTCCTTTTACTTTTTTAGGCGCCCCCTTCAGCGACGTTATCTGATTCCTTGAGCAGTCAAAATCCCCCTTGACTTTTTCAGGCCCCCCTTTGAGAGATGTAAGCTGATTATTTGAACAATCAAAGGCTTTGACTTTTTCAGGAGCACCTTTGAGCGAGGTCAACTCGTTAACCGAACAATTAAAATCCCCGTTAACCATTTCCAGGGATCCCTTAAGGTTGGCAAGTTTATTCTTTGAACAATCAAAGTTACCCTCAACATGTCCAGGAGCGCCATCAAGTGATATAAGCTGGTTTCCAGAACAGGAAAAATCTCCGGAAATAACAACCGCACACTTTTCAAGAGAGGTCAATTGATTGTTTGAACAATCATAATCTCCACCCACAATATCTGGCGAACCCTCAAGGGTTTGCAACTGGTTTCCGGAACAATTGAAATCTCCATCAACTGTTTCCAGACACCTTGCTTGTTTGATACCTTTACTTGAATAGATCTCTCCTTGAAGCGTTGTCAGACGGTTTCCTGCGCAAGAAAAATCACCAGTCACAAAAACCGGACAATAGTCCAGAGTTTTCAGTTCATTGCCTGAACAGTCATAATCACCGTTAACTTCCTCAGGGCCTCCTTCAAGGGTTGTCAGCAGATTGCACGAACAATTGAAATCCCCGTCAATCTTTTTAGGAGCCCCTTCAAGGGTTGTGAGTTTGTTCCCTGAACAATTGAAATATCCATTAACTTTCTCCGGACAACCCTCAAGCGATGTCAAGCCCTTATTGGAACAATCAATATCAGCCGCTCCATCAACAATATCCATGACATCGGTAAAGGTTACTGCCTGAACTGGTTTAGTCATTTTTACCTCCTCATATAATTTATCCCTTCTATGTCCCTAATAATACCAAATAAATACAAGTTAACTTACAGATGATTTTTCTCTGTGGCTCCGTTTATATGAAATCATCATGGGAACCCTTGTGTTTGACAAGTTCACCAGTCACAAGATAAATAACCTCTTGCGCAATCTTTGACGCATGGTCAGCTACACGCTCAATATTCCTCGAAACGCTTAACGCATTGATAAGCTGGTTCACATCAGCATCTGCAGTTTTCATTAAAGCAGTCACTTTGTTAAAAACAGTATGATGCATCGCATCAACCTTATCATCTTGAGCACAAACCTGATCGGCAAGATTACGATCCCGCAAAACAAAAGCATCAATCGACTTTTTAACCATATCACTGGCCAGCGTAAACATCAGCTCAAACTCCAGCAACTCCAGCATGGCAGGGGTTATTGCAAGCATAGAATCAACGATGTGAAGCGATATTTCACCAATACGCTCAAGTTCATCACTCATCATCATGACAGCAAGAATAGTGCGCAGGTCTTTAGCAACCGGATGCTGAAGTGCGATAAACTGAATACATCGCTCCTCAATATCAATCTCTTCCATTTCCAGCTCATTTTCCACATCTTTAATACGCGGCACGCTATCCTCGTCCTGGTATTTAACCGCATATAATGCGTCTGACAAATTCTCAACTACTCTGGAAGAAAGGTCAACAAGAACCTGCGAAAGTTCTTGTAAGTGCACATGAATCGGTCTATTTGGCATAAGAATTAAGTTATTTCGTTACATGAATAGTTATGGTTCCACATCAAGGCAAAAGAATAGCGCACGAAATGACCGTTGTCCAGAGTCCGTTTTCACCCTCGGCAGACTGGGTTATATTGTAGGAATTAATAATCTTATGGCTCATCTTGTAGATACCTTCACGCTCGTCCCAGTCTTTGTTGGGATCAAACTCAATACCGAGGGTTGTTGCAAGCATTGTTGCAGCGAGATCTTCAGCATACTCACCCGACTGTTCGGCAGATTCTCCGTAAGGTTGATGTTCCGACAGATAACCATACTGTGTCTCATCCGCCGGGATGGCAACGCCAACCGAAGCCGCAATAAGACGATTATATTCATTGGTAGAATTGCGAGCTATGACTGCAAAGGTGATTTGCCCTGGAGTGAGATGTTTCAAACCCTCATCAACACTGATGCGAACACAGTGAGGCGGAAAAATACTGGATACTGTAACCAGGTTACATTTCTCAATTTTAGCATCCCTCAACGCAAGCTGGAACGACGATAAATATTCCTTATGCCTTCCCACCCCTTTGGTGAAAAATACTTTTGATGGAATAAATGACAATGTTATTTCTCCATATTAATTTGTTTTGAAATTTACAAAAAACAGATAAACTAACCACAGATTTTTTGCAAAAATAAAACTTCCAGAACTATTTTTTCGCTAATTTATAATTTGTTTTTTTGAATTGGTATATATTACTTAATCATTATTATTAAGTTTTTTAAGGATTATTTGTATCCAGAAAATATCATCAATATGAGCTGTTCGCTCAGAAAAGCGCTATCAAATTTCACCTATATTTAACATAATTTTTCTTGTGAGAAGCTTGAGAAATCGGTAAACTATTATGATTATAAATCAAGATGTTGTGTGTATGTGTAACATTTATGTGATTTTCGTTGCTTACGGATCTGGATGATTGGCTTGAAGCAGAAAATTTTGTAACCGACTGATCCCAGATACAATCGACCATTCGGACAGAACAAAAAATAACATTCGTCGGACTCTCATGATAATTGTTAAACGAATCTTCAAATATCAACCCTAAACAAAATTCAGCATATGCCTTTCGAACTTTAATTCATTTGGATCATTAGAATAATCGCAGCTAAACACAGCGATTAATCTGGCTCAGTCAGAAGCACAACCTGGTGCAACTCAAATCCACGCGCATCTTTTGCACGGATGCGCAAAATGGAACATCGTATGTGGCAGATACGGAAAAGCTTGCCCAACCAGAAGATTTTGATTACCTGCATAGGCTCGAGGAACGTTACAGTATGCCACGTCACTATGCGCCAGCATTTCTCGGTATTATATCGTGTATGGCGTAATCGCCTTAAGGATAAAACGGTGCACTTCAAAGCGCTCCGAAATTTACCATTTCATTAGGATACGATTTATTCCATTTTCTGAAGCGCCCCCACTTGGCACTGTCACTCTTTTAGCGATTCTATGAGCTTTTCATAAAAACCTCCATTATGACGGACAATTTCACCCGTAACGAGATAAATGACTTCATGGGCAATTCTTGTCGCATGGTCAGCCATACGTTCGAGATATCTTGAGATGCTCAAGGCAGCTATGAGCTGCTCAACTTCCGAATCCGGACTTTTCATTAACGTGGTCACCTTTTTAAAGACAGAACGATGCATCACATCAATCTCTTCATCAAGGGCACAAACCTGATCGGCGAGCATACGGTCTTTTGAGATGAATGCCTCAATCGACTTTCTAACCATCTCGGCAGCATGTATACCCATGTCCTCAAAGGCAAAAGAGTCGAGAGTCTCTGAACTCATATCCGGCATACGGTCGATAATATGAACCACCAAATCGCCAATACGCTCCAAGTCATCATTGATCTTGATAATAGTGACAATTGTTCGCAGATCCCTTGCTACCGGTTGCTGAAGAGCAAGAAATGCCAGACAGCGCTCTTCAAGATTAACCTCAGCCACATCAATTTCATGATCGACAAACCTGATCTGGCGAGCACTTTGCTCATCCTGGCCCTTCACCGCATGAAGGGCATTAAACAAATTCTCCACAACTTTTTCGGAGAGTTGGACAAGAACCTGTGAAAGTTCTCTTATAAGCAAATGAACCGGACGTGACGACATATAATTATTGTAGTTTCGTTAGCTGAATCTTCCGGTGATATAATCTTCCGTGATCGAGTCTTTCGGATTGGTGAAAAGCTGCGCGGTCAGCCCATGTTCAACCAGAATTCCTTCATAGAAAAACATGGTGGAGTCTGATACCCGTGATGCCTGCTGCATGTTGTGCGTAACAATCATGATAGTATAACTTCCTCTCAAATCCTGAATAAGATCTTCAATTTTTGCGGTGGCTTTGGGATCAAGAGCGGAGGTGGGTTCATCAAGCAGGAGCACCTCAGGCTCAACCGCAAGGGTCCGTGCGACACAGAGCCTCTGCTGCTGCCCGCCACTCAAACCGAGTGCATTCTTGTCAAGACGGTCACAGACTTCATCCCATATTGCGGCTTTTTTCAAGCTGCGTTCAACAATTTCCATCAGTTTTTTCTTATCGTTCACACCGTGCAGACGGGGCCCGTAAGCAATATTGTCAAAAATGGATTTCGGAAAAGGGTTTGGTTTCTGAAAGACCATGCCAACTTTTTTACGGAGCAGCACTTCGTCAGTAAATTTCCCATAGATGTCTTCTCCGTCAAACAGAAGGGCGCCGGTTGTATGACAGTTTGGAATAAGATCATTCATTCGATTTATTGCGCGTAAAAAAGTACTCTTGCCACATCCGCTCGGACCAATAATAGCGGTAACATATTTTGAGAGAATATCGACACTAACCTTCTTTACAGCTTCGAATTCACCATAGTAGATGGAAAATTCCTTGGCAGCGATATGAGCGGTTCCTCCTCCGGTTATTGTGCTGCGTTGAGGTGGCAGATAGATCTCACGTGTTGATTTCTGTACTGGCACACTCTCTGAAGTTTTTCTCATATCAGTTGTCATGAGCATTGATTGTTAGCATTTTAATTTTTTGGAAATACGAGCCCGCAGAACAATTGCTGACAAATTCAGCAAGAGCACAATCGTGACAAGAGCAAGCACCATGCCATATTGAACATGGCGAAGTTGAGCGGCAGCTTCATGTTCGCTGGCAAGATTATAAATGTTCCATGAAAGAGCTGGTGTCGGAGAGGAAAAAACATCAGCAAGACCAATCGCTGAACCGACGCTGACCGCTGCTGTAAAGATAATTGGAGCAGTTTCGCCTGCAGCCCTGCCGAGGCTTCTAACTCCTCCGGTCAGGATACCGGGAAGGGCTGCAGGAAGAATAACGGTCGCGATAGTATTCCATTTGGTGGAGCCAAGGCTGAGCGATGCCTCTCTGTACGTTTTAGGCACAGCAAGAATAGCCTCCTCGGCTGCACGAATAATGGTCGGAAGAATCATAATGGCAAGTGTCAGCGCACCGGCAATGACACTTTTTGATTCAGAAACTTTCATGGTATTAATAAAAAAAGCAAGGCCGAACATACCAAAAACAATACTCGGAACACCAGCAAGAGTGCTGTTGGCACTACGCAGCATACTGTTTAAAAAACCCGGCCTGGCATATTCAGTAAAATAAACCGCAGCAACAACACCAAGTGGAAAAGCAAAAAGCATCGCTCCGATGGCAAGAAAAAAAGTACCCTGAATTTCCGGCCAGATTCCCCCGAAAAAGTGTGAATCAACAGAACTGTCGGTGATAAATCCCCAATAGACGGTAAACTCGGGAAGGAGCATATTCTCAAGATTGTCCTTGATATAAGGAAAGAGCCTGACAAGAGAGGTGCCCTCAAAGCCAATGGCACGGCTGACAAAGTACTCCTTGCTCATCACACTGGAATTGGAATTATCCCACTTTGACTCATAGAGCAGATCATGCAACTTTTCTTCAGCTTTCTCCCATCGGGTCTGACCGTATTTGAACCTTGTCAGCATCGGTTCAGGATCACCCGGCAGGGGGCCAAGCAAGGACTGCAAGGCTGTCCGTACCTGGGAATATTTTGACTGGTATTCTGCCTTTTTTTCGGGCGCCATCGTTTCAAGTTCCGCCTCAAAACCGGTAAGCATCTCGTATACTTTAGCCCGGTATCGATTTGATGAGGCAACCTCACTCGAAAGCTCCTGACTGTCGCCCCTCTTGAATTCTGAATATAACATCTTGCGATGTTCAACCGTACCGGTAAAAAATACTGCACCAATACCATTGTAGACTATCGGCACGACAACAATCATCAGAGCAAAAGCCATGACAACGATTGAGCCGATACCAACAGCGGTAAAAGAACGATCAAGTATCTTCCTGGTTCCGATATTCATAACAAAGGGTTTGAGGGGAAAAAATTATTGCCCGGACAGAATTTTACGTTGGCGAACGACAATTCGCTCACTGACAAGATTGCTTATAAAACTTATAATCAGGAGCAGCAGACCCATGGCAAACAGCACATGAAAACGGGCAGATCCGGTCACCTGGTCGGCTTCGCCCATATCACCGGCAATGGTCGCCGTCAGGGTACGGATTGCTTCGAGGTAGTTGAACCATGGCTCGGGAATATGAGAAGAGTTGCCCGAAGCCATCCAGACCACCATCGTTTCACCGAGAGCCCGCATAATACCGAGAATGACTGCCGCAAGAATGCCGCTGCTTGCTGCAGGAAGAATGGTTTTAATAATCGTTTCTGCTCTTGTGGCTCCAAGCGCATAACTGCCCTCACGAATGTCGCGCCCGACAGCCTGCAAAGCATCTTCGGAAACACTTACAATAGTTGGCAGAGCCATAAAGCTCAATATAATAGAGACATTCAGCGCGTTGGTGCCAGTCAGAATCTGAATGCCATTCAGCACAGAACCAACCTTGAACAAGAGAAAAATCGAGAAGAGGCCCAAAACAATCAACAACATCCAGTGCCGTTTCTCACGACGCTTCTCATCCTTGATGTTCGCAGTCAATAGATCAGAAATGACAATCACGGAAAGAAGCAGAAAGGGTGAGACGAGAATCCACCAGCCCCACATCAGCATTGGCCCTCCATGATCCTGCATAAGCGGAGCCAGAACAACAAGGGCAAAAAAACCGAATGCTACCGATGGAATTGCGGCAAGCATTTCAATGACCGGTTTGGCGTACTGCCGAATCGAAAAAGGGAGGATATCACTCAGGCATATTGCGGCGGCAACCCCCATCGGTACAGCAATCATGGCAGAACC
>CAIYWF010000172.1 GCA_903929845.1 uncultured Chlorobiaceae bacterium
ATAAATGCCTCAGCAAGAGGGTTTCATAAATTCGAAAGTTACCGAACAAGGATCCTGTTTTACTGTGGCAAACTCGATATGGGTATAGCCTGATGGCGTATTAAAAAAAAGCGGTTTCACGAAAATGTTCGGAGAACCAAATATATATTGATTTGTTAAATTCTTCACATGCTTTAATATAGATTAAGTTCTTTACAAAAGAAGTTTTGCCGACTCCGACATCTCCTATTAATACAATTGGGCGCTTACTCAATGATTCTTTTAATGCATCGCGGTTAAAAGCGAAATCATTTTTTGATGGTTTAACAGATGCAATAGTTGGTTTAGAACTTATTCCGTCAAATATTGAATTATAACGATCCTCTAATAAATTTTTACTTAATAAAGAGTATTTTGATAGTGCGCCACTTTCGCAATAACAATTCTCATAAAACACTTGTTCTAGACTTTTGTCTTCTATGAGATCTTGAATTAATAATTCTGACAAGTTTTTTAAATCTGCTTGAATTTCGCTTGGATATCGTGAATTTGGATAATGTTTAAGACGAGATGATAGCTTTATAGGGATGCTTTTATCGCCTTCATTTAGATATTTAAGTATTCTGTTTTCATAAATTCCATCATAAGATAATAATTGCCATGCAATATTGAATTCTTCCAGCAAATGCTCTAATGATTGAAATGCTATAGCCAAACCATGTAATGGAGGAACTCCATCAAAACGCGTAGCTAAAAAAGCAATAATTTGATTTCCATTTGTTATCACGCCAATCTGGATGCCTCTAGTCGAACAGTAATGGCTAACTTGTTCAAATGCGTCCTTTATTTCTTGACTTAATATTATTAGTGACTGTATATCTACTAATATTTTTTTTTCATAATTTGCAGGCAAATCAAAACAGATCCCTTCTTTTTTTGCTTCCCATATAACTTTCTTGGGTATCCCTAATTCATAATCTGTATACGTTTTGTTGTGATAGGTTTCAACTTTAATTAATTCTTTATCCCAGCAAAAACATTTTGTTAACAACTCATCAATTATATGAAATCGTGTTTCAGCTTCATTAACACGACTTGTCCCCTTATTTGCGGATATTATTTTTTTAAGTTCTTCTTTCCCATTAATAAGGCAGCACTTACTCATAATTATAAACAAATTACAATTTTTTATAAAAAATAAGGATTGTTTGATTGATTTAATATAGAATATTGAGACTGCTTAAATTTATAATTAAATATTTAGTTTGCTTTTTATTGATATTTAATCTATGATATTTTCTGCTATTTAAGATATATATATCCAAAGTTCGACATAATATTGTTTTATGTTATGTCGTCACAGAATGTACTGTATTAAAAATTCGTTATTGAACCCTGCACTTCTCATCTTCTTGTTGTTATTGTCATATCTTATAGCCGTCATAAAGAAATGTCATGCCACATAAAATAAAATTAGGCGCACCTTACTTTACCCGTCGCTACATTTTATTACAAAAACTATACATAAATGCTTAAGTAAGATACATTTAAAAATGTAACATAAATACTTCCATTATCCTGATATGAATTGTTTTAAATACTAATGGGCTTGAACAAAAAAAGCTATTCATTTATAAATAGAATCGATTATGCTTTTTTTGCAACATACAAGGCTATAAGGTTTTTTTTGAGAGGTTTCAGGTTTTACAGTGTGTGCTCCCGGCAAAGTTGGTTCAGGGTGCTTCTTCTTGTAATGAAGCGGCGGTGTAGTTGGGAGCATGAGCGGCAGGCAATTCGCAAGAAATCATCATCCCTTCACCTCAATAATATCATCCCACTGTGTCGTATATCTGGCCGAAAGCCGCTCCTGATGCGGCTTCCAGCTCTCTGAGTTCTCCGCCGCCAGTCGCACGGCACCGCTTCCATAGCGCTTGTTGATCGCATCCATCACCTGCATAATCCTGCCATCCCGCTCAGGTGCAGCAGGTGCTTCCTCCGCAAAGAGCGAAAGAGTTGTTCTGCATGTTGCGTGCGGCACGATTCCGCTTACAATCACTCCAGCCTTTTTGTAGCTCATACCGGCACGAAAGATGCCGTCAAGCATCGTTTGCGCTGCCTGTAGAATCGAAATCGAGTCACTTGTCGGATAGGGCAGGGAAGCCGTCCTGGTTCCCCAGTATCGTTTGCACGACTCATCGAACGGACTGGTAGCGATAAAAACGGTAATCAGCGAAGCCAGCGAGTTCTCTTTTCGCAGCTTCACTGCGCACTTGCCCGCAAACGTCGCCACTGCCTGCTGCAACTCTTCATGCAAGTTAACGCTGCGACCAAATGATCGTGAAGTGCAGATGCTTTGCTTTGCAGGCCGAACCAGCTCCATCGGCAGGCAGGATTTGCCCTGCAGCTCAGCCTGAAT
>CAIYWF010000173.1 GCA_903929845.1 uncultured Chlorobiaceae bacterium
AAAAAAACAGTGACTTTTCAAAAGCCTACTGTAAGGCGGAATATGCAAAAATTTCCCACATCCCGCCTTAATAAATGATTTTTTTATTCAACAAGCAACTCTAATTCTGCTTTTTCGAGTTCATGGAAATTAAGATATTGGTAAATATTCTTTTCCTTTTCTCCTGTCAGATGGCGGTTGACAACCTCCATATATTCATCCTTGTTGGGCAGATGACCAAGAAGTGCACATACTGCAGCAAGCTCTGCAGAACCAAGATAGACCTGGGCGTCAGTGCCCATACGGTTATCGAAGTTCCTGGTACTGGTAGAAAATACCACAGCATTATCGGCAACTCTTGCCTGGTTGCCCATACAGAGTGAACAGCCAGGCTGCTCAATCCTGGCTCCAGAAGCTCCAAAAATGGAATAGTAGCCCTCCTCGACAAGTTTTTTCATATCCATCTTCGTGGGAGGAACAATCCAAAGCTTGACAGGGACAACTCCCCTGTCCCTTAAAATTTCGCCGAGAGCACGGAAATGACCGATATTGGTCATGCAGCTTCCAACAAACACTTCATCAATAACTTTTGGCGCTTTTTCATCTCTGAGAACCTGACTCAAAGTCTTGACATCGTCAGGGTCGTTGGGACAGGCAAGAATCGGCTCTGTAATCCGACTGATATCAATCTCTAGAACCTCTGCATACTCCGCATCGGCATCAGGTTCGAGAAGAGAAGGGTTATTAATCCAATCCTGCATTTTGCCAATACGACGTTGCAGAGT
This sequence comes from uncultured Chlorobiaceae bacterium, assembly GCA_903929845.1. Taxonomy (GTDB): domain Bacteria; phylum Bacteroidota; class Chlorobiia; order Chlorobiales; family Chlorobiaceae; genus Chlorobium. The sequence continues at coordinate 765 of CAIYWF010000173.1, forward strand.
GTCAGGATTGCCATATCCCTCCTCAATCATTTGTTCAAGCAATTTGATGTTCGAGCTGAGATATTCAATGACAGGCTCTTTGTCAAGACGGACTGTACATGCTGCAGCGCTTCGTTCTGCTGAAGCATCACTCAGCTCAAAGGCCTGCTCGACTTTGAGCTTCGGCAGCCCCTCTATTTCAAGAATACGACCAGCAAAAACATTTTTCTTGCCTTTCTTTTCTACGGTCAATAAACCTCGTTTGATGGCCTCATAGGGAATGGCATTAACAAGATCACGCAAAGTAATCCCTTTCTGCAACTCACCAGTAAAGCGCACAAGAACCGATTCAGGAACATTAAGCGGCATGGTTCCGGTAACGCCGGCAAAAGCGACAAGCCCGGAGCCCGCAGGAAACGAAATTCCGATTGGAAAACGGGTATGAGAGTCTGCGCCCGTACCAAGCGTATCGGGTAATACCATACGGTTCAACCAGGTGTGGATAACCCCGTCTCCAGGTTTAAGCGAAACACCGCCCCTGCTCATAATAAAGTATGGCAGACTTCTGTGCATCTTGACATCAGAAGGCTTTGGATAGGCCGATGTATGGCAGAAGCTTTGCATCAGGAGATCGGCGCTGAAGCTCAACGCAGCAAACTCCTTGACCTCATCACGGGTCATAGCTCCCGTTGTATCCTGTGAACCAACCGTCAGAGTTTCCGGCTCAACATACATCCCGGGACGAACCCCTGAAAGACCTGATGCCCTGCCAATCATTTTCTGTGCAAGAGTGTAACCCTTACCACTATCGGCAGGTTGTTCAGGACGCATGAAGAACCTCTCTTCCCCAAATCCAAGCGCCTTCCTTGCCTTTCTTGTCAGGTTTCTGCCAATGATCAAGGGAATACGTCCCCCGGCACGCACCTCATCCTCAATCGTGTTTGGAGTCAGTTCAAAACGCGCAACAACCTCGCCACTTTTCACTATAGTTCCCTGGGCAAGATCAAGCTCAATGACATCGCCCATTTCCAGAGCCGACACATCGGCCTGAATTGGTAACGCCCCCGAATCTTCAGCCGTATTGAAAAAAATAGGAGCAATTATACTTCCTATCACCACGCCAGCAGTGCGTTTATTCGGTACTGCTGGAATATCATTGCCGATATGCCACTGAACCGTGTTTATACCAGACTTCCGGCTTGATCCGGTACCGACAACATCGCCGACATAAGCAAGCGGGTGGCCTTTTGTTTTCAGCTCGGCAATGGTTCCAAGAGGATCGGTAATTTTGATGCCAAGCATACAACGGGCATGAAGGGGAATATCACTCCGAGTAAACGCTTCACTCGCTGGTGAAAGATCGTCGGTATTGGTTTCACCTGGCACCTTAAAAACCGTAAGGGTCATTTTTCCAGGTAAAAGAGGCTTTGAGGTGAACCATTCGGCTTCCGCCCAGGATTTGAGAACCTCTTCCGCATAAGGGTTGGTTTTGGAGAGATCAACCACAACGTCAAACATGTCATAAACCAAAAGGGTCTTTTTCAACATTCCAGCAGCTTCGCGACATATCGTCGGATCATTATGACTGAGCGCATCGACCAGAGGCTTGACATTATAACCGCCAAGCATGGTTCCTAAAATTCTGACCGCATCGATAGTAGTGATCACGCTGCAGTGGGCATCACTTTTAAGAATACCATCAAGAAACACCGCTTTTTCAAATGCGGCATCATCAACACCTGGACTGATATGATTGAGAAATAACTCAAGCAGATACTCTTTTTCCTCAACAATATCCTGCTGGAGCAGTCCAACAAGCAATCGTGCCTGTTCAGCGGTTAATGGTAATGGTGGAATGCTGAGCTTGGCACGCTCTGCGGTATGCGCACGATATTGGTCTACAAGACTCATAAGATAAATCTCCTTCGGTTTATGAATGTTTACAACGAATAAACTTTATAACAATGCACGTAAAAGCGTATGCAGCATGATGCAATAAAAAATAGCTTTAAAAATACCACACCTCCCTTTTAAAAGCAAAAAATGCAACGAGCTGCATGGTTGGCAACGCCTAAATTCTTCAGGCAAGAGAGAAAATCAATCATGCTTCTTTAAGGCATAAAAAGGATCTATAGCAATTATACACAAGAAAATTTTAGCATATCAACATGCTGTCGCCATAACTGAGAAATAAATATTCTTTTTCAAGCGCTTCCCTGTAAGCTCTTCGCAGATTATCAGTCCCTGCAAATGCAGAGGCAAGCATCAATACCGTTGATCGCGGTGCATGAAAGTTGGTGAGAAGTGCATCAATAATACGGAATTGATACCCGGGATAGATAAAAATATCAGCTTCCCCTGTCAGAGTTTCACTCCCTGAAAAGGTCACTATGCGCTCTCCAGCATGTTCCAGTGCCCTGGTAACCGTAGTGCCAACGGCAACAATTCTTCCTCCGGACACTTTAACCTTCCGGATTTTTCCAGCGGATTCTGGAGGTATCGAATAATACTCACAGTGCATAACATGCTCCTGAAATGACTCCACTCTGATGGGCAGAAAGGTTCCAAGACCAACATGAAGAGTGAGTGTAACAACGTCAACACCCTTGCAGAGAAGCTTTTCAAGCAGTTCCTGCGTCATGTTCAGGGAAGCCGTCGGAGCCGCGACGGAACCCGGCAATTGGGCAAACAGAGTCTGATAACGCTCCCGGTCAACCTCTTCAGCACACCGTTTGAGATAAGGCGGGATAGGCACTCCACCGAAATGGTCGAAAAACTCAGATAACTCTCCCACCTTCGACATCTCAATACGGGCAATTCCATAATCGACAATATCCGTAACAAGCAGTTCATATCCGTTTGTTTCAAGCTTGTCGCCTTTTTTCAGTCTCCCCCGGTAAAGCACCAGATTTTGCTCCCCCTCATGCTTTTCAAGAAGCATGAGTTCAATCTTTGCGCCGGTAGGCTTGAAGGCAAACAGCCTTGCCCGAACTACTTTTGTGTTATTGAGGACGAGCAGATCACCCTGCTGAAGGAAAGCATCAAGACCAGCGTACAACGCGTGGACAAGAGCGCCCGAAGAACGATCAAGCATCAGAAGGCGGGTTGAACCACGCTCCAATGGCGGATATTTGGCAATCTTTTCCTCAGGCAGTTCGTAATCAAAGTCGCTGACTCTCATAGTGTTCTCAATCTTGCCCGGACGGCCTCAGCATGAGCCTGAAGACCTTCGTAATCAGCAAAAGCTGCAATCTTTTCTCCAGACCGCCGCAACTGTTGTTTTGAATAGGAAATAATCGAGGTATGCTTGACAAAGTCACGAACCGAAAGCGGCGAAAAGAAACGTGCCGTTCCATTAGTCGGCAGGGTATGGTTCGGACCAGCAAAATAATCACCGACCGTTTCGCAGGAGTACCCTCCCATAAAAAGAGCACCGGCATGATGAATGAACGGAAGAATATCCCAAGGATGCTCAACATGAAGCTCAAGATGCTCCGGCGCGATCATATCGGACACCGTGCAGGCCTCTTCCAGCGAACCGACAAGCACAATAGCTCCGTTATGCTGAAGCGAGGAAGCAATAATCTCCCGGCGAAGCATTGCCGGCAGACGTGCTTCGGCACACTCCTGAACGGCAGCAGCCAGCGACTCGGATGGAGTGATCAGCACGGCTGATGCATCGGGATCATGCTCTGCCTGGGCAAACATGTCAAGCACAATAAAGTCTGGATTCGCTGATTCATCCGCGATAATAACCACTTCAGAGGGGCCAGCTATACTGTCAATAGCAACATGTCCAAACACCTGTTTTTTGGCCAGTGCAACATATTTGTTTCCCGGCCCGGTAATGATGTCGACCTTCGGAATGGATTCAGTCCCATAAGCAAACGCAGCTATGGCCTGGGCTCCGCCAAGCTTGTAGACAGAACTGATACCGGCAACCGCAGCAGCGGCAAGAATATTGGGACTCACCTCTCCCGAAGCATCACAGGGAGTGGTCATGAAAATATCCTTAACCCCTGCCACTTTGGCTGGCGCAGCATTCATCAGCAAGGACGAGGGATAGGGTGCCTTTCCACCCGGCACATAAAGCAAAGCCTTTTCCATGGGAGTTACCCGTTGGCCGAGCACCACTCCTCCCGCTGCTTCATAAAAAAAACTTTTCTCCACCTCATGCTGGTGAAACAGGACAATATTGGCATAAGCCTCTTCAAGCACCGCAAGAAAACCCGGATCGGCATGTCTGTAGGCCTCTTCTATGGCATCAGGTGAGACCATCATCGCCGACAACCTGATGCCCTGGAAGCGCTCGATATAGTCCAGCACAGCACGATCTCCATTCTGGCGGACTTGTTGCAGAATCTCATCAACGATAGACTGAGCAGAAGAATCAAAAGTAACGCTCCGACTCAATTGCTCTTTCAAGGCTGAACGTTCTTCAGCAAAACGATAGAGTTGTAACACTTCTTACTGATAGTTTGGTTATCTGACTAAAAAAATCCTTAAAAAAATAGCAAATGAAACACTCTTTTCATTTGAAAAAAAAGTTCCATTAACTACCTTACGAGTTCAGTTTAAACCTTGGAATATAGCCTGAATCAGCTCCATTCCAAGCCACTATGACTACAGCATATAGAACCATGTTAACATGAGCTTTTTCAGTAATCTGTTCAGAGATATCGCCATTGATCTCGGAACAGCAAACACATTGATTTTTATCCGGGGTAAAGGTGTCGTATTAAATGAACCATCCATTGTTGCCCGCGAACGCAATACAGGTAAAATTGTGGCTATTGGGCACGAAGCCCTTCTCATGCATGAAAAAACCCACCCCGGCATTGTCACCATTCGGACCCTTGCCAATGGCGTCATAGCTGACTATGAAGCAACGGAAGAGCTGATAAAGGGATTGATCAATAAAACCAAAACCCAGTTTTCATTTGGCATTCGCCGCATGGTTATAGGAATTCCTTCCGGCATCACCGAAGTGGAGAAAAGAGCGGTGCGTGACTCTGCTGAGCATGTCGGAGCCAGAGAAGTTTATCTGGTCACTGAACCTATGGCGGCTGCAATCGGCATCGGGCTTGATGTCAAAGAGCCTATGGGGAATATGATTGTTGATATCGGGGGCGGCACAACAGAAATTGCCGTTATTTCTTTGGGTGGTATTGCATCCGGTGAATCCCTTCGGGTTGCCGGAACCGATATCACCAACGCGATTGTCCGTCACTTCCGCAAAGCCTACAATCTGGCCATCGGTGAACGTACGGCTGAAGACGTGAAAATAAAGATTGCCTCCGCCTACAAGCTGGATAAAGAATTGACCATGATGGTCAGGGGCAGAAATCTTGTAACCGCCCTGCCCGAAGAGCGGGAGGTTAACTCAGCCACCATCAGGGAAGCTATTGCAACCCCAATCAGCCAGATCATCACGTCGATCAAAAAAAGCCTTGAAGTAACCAAACCTGAACTCTCCGCCGACATTCTCGACCGAGGCCTTTTTCTTGCCGGTGGTGGTTCACTGATCAAAGGACTCGACAAAAGGATCAATGAGGAGACAAAACTTGCCGTGCATATCAGCGAAGATCCCCTTACGGCTGTTGCAAGAGGCACAGGAGAGGTGCTCGAAAACCTTGAAAAATACCGGACAGTACTCCTTACGACCAAACAGTACTAATAAGAGAAAAACCAGAGGCTGCTACACTTCTGCAAGCAGCCTCGTATAGTACATTTCATATTGTTCAACCAGCAAAGATGTCTCGTATCGCTTTGCTTGGCGGACACAGGCCTCGGAACACTCAACCCAGTGATCGTGATCTGAAAGGAGAAAAAGCGCTTTTTCTGTCATTCCCTCAACATCTCCGGGAGCAAGAAGATAGCCATGTTCACCGGAAACAATAAATTCCGGAAATCCCCCCGCCTTAGTAGCCACAACCGGCACTCCACATGCCATGGCCTCGAGCGCTGCAAGACCAAAGGATTCTGCATTGCTCGGCATCAGCATAATATCCGCTATTGAAAGCAACGGAACTATATCAACCAGCTTTCCGAGAAACCTTACCCGGTCAACAATCCCAAACTGCCTGACGAGAGTCTCAGCTTCACTCCGTTCAGGCCCATCACCCACCAACAACAATGTTGCATTGGTACGCTGGCTTAAGGCATAAAAAATACGGACAATATCGCCAATACATTTCACTGGCCTGAAATTGGAGATATGAATGATAATCTTCTCATCCCTGATGTCAAGCTGTTCGCGCATATCCTGTTTCGGAGAACGAAAAAAAAGCGATGTATCAACAAAATTGGGAATAACCGTAATCTCTTTTTTTGGATTGAACATTCTGACTGTTTCGTCTTTCAGGTAGTTGGAAACGGCCGTCACACCATCAGATTTATTGATGGCCAGCCTGACAACGTCCTGCATCCCCCTGTCAGCGCCAACAACTGTAATGTCAGTGCCATGAAGTGTTGTTGCCAATTTGAAACACTTTGACTCCGCACACTTTTCCCCCAATATCTGAAGGGCAAGCATGGCGCTCAAGGCATGAGGAATCGCATATTGGGCGTGTACCACATCAAGCTGTTAATAATAAGCGACCTCCGCAATTTTAGACGCAAGAGCCAAGGAATAAAAAGGAGCGTCAAACAACGGATAATGCATCACTTCAACAGCGTGGTAGAAAATATTGCGGGAAAAAGCACCCAGCCTGAACGGAGCCTCCTTGCTGAAAAAATGCACGGTATGACCCTTCATTGCAAGCGCCTTACCCAACTCAGTGGCAATTGCTCCGCTTCCACCATAGGTGTGATGACAGGATATTCCGATTTTCATTATTCGCATGTAATACCATAAATTATACGAACATCACCGAAAACTGTTCGTATGCAAAATAAACCAGCCTGAAATCAGGGCGCTGCTTCAAATATAACCAAGGATTTGGGATTTGTGCAGGATTGATCCTTGGTTGGATTACAAGAATGTTGCAACACACCAAAAATTTCAGGATTGTCACAATTCTCTTGTGTACATTGCAGACCGAACGTAATTCATCGTTATGACGCAGGATGAAACCGATTACTACTTGTATTGCGATGCAGTTGGCTTATAAGACCAGACGCATGAGTTCTTGAAAAACGCTTGTCAACATCATACAGCTCGGAATGGAACACGACCATAAAAAACAACAAGTTGCCCTCACCTCGGTTATGGCAAGCCTCTTTCTTACAGCAATGAAGCTTGTTGTCGGCATTATGACCGGCAGCATCGGCATTATTTCTGAAGCAGCACATTCGGCTCTGGACTTTGGCGCTGCATCCCTGACCTTGTTCGCCGTCAAAGTGAGCGATAAACCTGCTGACAGCAAACACCACTACGGACACGCCAAAATTGAAAGCGTCTCGGCGCTCATTGAAACGGGGCTTCTTATAATAACGAGCTTATGGATTATTTATGCTGCGTCAGAACGGCTGATTGCTGGAACAACAGAAATTGAAGTCAAATGGTATGCCATTGCCATTATGATTATATCCATTGTTGTCGATTTTTCCCGTTCAAGGGCGCTGAAAAAAGTCGCAAAGGAGACCAACAGCCAGGCACTTGAAGCTGATGCACTCCATTTCAGCTCCGATATTCTTAGTTCGGCAGTCGTTCTTGTCGGACTTATTTTTGTCTCATTGGGCATTGTCTGGGCTGATGCTGTTGCAGGTATTGCTGTAGCCGTGCTGGTAGGTTGGGCCGCATTCCGTCTTGGGAAAAAAACGATTGATGTCCTGATTGACGCTGCACCGGAAGGACTTGCTGAGCGAATTGAAGAGATAACCATGACGATCAGTGGCGTCATTGCTATCGACAAGATCAGGGTAAAACCGACAGGGCCACAGGTGTTCATTGAAATGGCTGTCTGTGTGAACAGAACTCTTTCGGTAGAAAAAGTTCAGGCAATCTGTGCCAATATCGAACAGAAATTACGTGAAGATTTTCCAGTGGGCGACATCACCATCAACACCAGACCCATTGCGCTCAACAATGAAACCATTGCGGAACGGGTGCACGTCATCGGCCTGAACCATAACCTTCACGCCCACAACATTTCAACAAGCCTTTCCGGACAAAAAAAACAAATAACCTTTGATGTCGAAATTGATCAGCGCTTGACAATAATAGAGGCTCACAATACTGTTACTGCACTTGAAGATGAACTGCGCTGTGAGTTTGACGGAGAGCTTGATATCTGCATTCATCTTGATCCGCTCCGCTATGATGAACGCACCACAAACCCCGTCTCGTCAGAAGAAGAAGAGCGTGTACGCTGCATGATTGTCAAAGCATCGAAAAGCATCGAAAAAATCCAGAACGTTCACGATATACAGATCCGCAAAACCGAACAGCAGAAGCTCTTTATTACTCTGCACTGCTCATTTAATGATGACGCACTTCTTGAAGAGGTACATTCACTCACCAGCCAGCTTGAAGGAGCTATCTACCATGACCTGAAGGATACAGGCAGGGTCATCATCCACGCTGAACCGCTTATGGTATAACAAGAAAAACGTTTTTCTGCCCAAAAAATAACACCAGAATACAGGGAAAAGATAAATAATGAAGACGAATAAACCAGTGTGCGTTACCGGAGCTTCCGGATTTATTGCGGCCCATATCATCAGAGAACTGCTTGAACGTGGATATAGCGTAAGAGGAACTGTACGCAAAAGCCCCGAAAATTATCCTTTTCTTTTGGAGCTGCCTGGCGCAAAGGAGCGACTTGATCTGGTTGTCGCTGACCTGCTCGTTACCGGGGCGTATGACCGGGTCGTCGAGGGGTGCGAATATGTGATGCACACCGCAAGCCCCTATAAAATCAATGTAAAAAATCCGCAAATTGACCTTGTTGATCCGGCAGTTACAGGTACCGAAAACGTTCTTGAAAGCAGTCTGAAATCGGGCAGCGTCAAACGATTGATTTTTACCTCCTCGATTGCGGCTATTACTGATGAACCTGAAAGCACAAAAGTCTTTACCGAAAAAGACTGGAATGTCATGTCTTCCCTTGACCGAAACCCCTATCACTATTCTAAAACCCTTGCAGAACGCGAAGCTTGGGATTTCATTATGAGGAAACGGCCAAAATTTGATCTTGTTGTTATCAATCCTGTTTTTGTGATCGGTCCTTCGCTCTCCTCTTCCCTCAATACCTCAAACGAAATGGTCCGTGATATCATGAGTGGAGTCTATCCGTGCATTATGGATCTGAACTGGGGGTTTGTTGATGTGCGGGATGTAGCAAAAGCACACATTCTTGCCATGGAAACCGATACTGCAAGCGGGCGTTACCTTTGCGCGGATGAAGCAATACACATGAGAGAACCGTAGAGGCCGAAACCTACAACAAAGGTAAGTATCGCCGCTATGGGCAGGTTGTGGCTGCGGGCGAGCACGCGCAGGTCAACGGCTGGTTCTTCAG
>CAIYWF010000174.1 GCA_903929845.1 uncultured Chlorobiaceae bacterium
GATAGATATGCTGATCGTCGCGATCAATCACCGTGATCTCCCAGTCTTCCGGCAAATGTCTCCTCAGGTTATTGGAAACAATAGTTCCGCCGGTACCTGCACCCAATACAACTATTTTTTTTGACATTATCTTGGACTCCTGTTTAGGAATGAGTTATAAACGATGAAGTGAAAAGACAAAAGGAAAAATCATGACAACCTAAAAGTGTCGTCACTTACAGGATGGAACTGACAATTATTCAGATCCACGTTACTGTTCTTTCAGAAAGATAGAGACAGACCTGACGGAAGACTCGTATATCTGGTAGTGGGCACAACTCATGAACACAACCAATAAAAGCATCAAGGAAATGGTTTAGTACTCACAAAAGAATTCCTGTATCTATGTATGCTTTTACAATTGATCAAATATATACAACGTCAGGATAAAATACAAAGAATACTCTTCCTCAGAACACTTCCGAGGCATTCTTCTCCCCACATAACAAGAATCATTACACGATGATAGTATGAATCTTGCTGAGCAAGCCAATTATTTTGCAGCAATAACCCATGGCCTTGCCAATGGATTCAAGATGCTTTTTTCCTTTTTTCAGCTCTTCTGTTGCTGACACAATATCAAGCCGGACTAATAACCAGGAATTGTTCCAAAATACCTGTGCCTGCCTGTTTTTTCCCTCAAAAATCTCTTTCAGCCTGTATTTCGTCCATACAGACTCATCAGGCAACTGTCCACCTTCAAAAGCCGGTAATTGCTCAGGCCATAGCACTTCCGGCCAGATATCTTTCAATAAATCCATCATCCCATCGTCCAGAACATCTATCCTTGCTGCCTGATCAAGTACAACAGCAAACTGCTGAATTAATTCCTCCCTTGACTCAGGGCCTTTCTGCAGAAAGAGAAGATATGCCTCAAGACACTCTTTAATGATCGGACGTTCGATCTCTTCGTATCGCCTGTATTCCTTTTGAACACTCTCCAGAGTGACCTGCATGTTTCGATATTGTTCACGAAACGCGGTCCTTTCTTCCGGCTTCATAGACGATGTTGCCAGAAGTTCCTCCAGAACAGAAGCAGAAAAACTGCTGGCAAAAGTCGACAATTCTTGCAAGGGTACCTTGCTCACCTGCTCCATAGTCATCTCCTATTTCGAAGTCATGTTCGTAAACAACTCCCTGAATTTACTGCCCCTGGTTTTAGCAGCAATATCAACTGGAGCGGTTAACGCAGTGAGAACTGACGCAACCACTCAGAAGAACAAGAAGCAATAAACACCAGAGTACAGTGACTCGCAATAATTGTTTCATAGCCGTTATGGTGAGTTGTTTCCTATAAACGTACAAAATTTACACTCTGTTAACCACTGTTTTTTTTAGAAGGGCGAAGGGATACTCCGAAACACTCGATAGAAATACTTGTAAAAAAAAAGCTCCGTGATTTGGATTCACGGAGCTTGAGGTTGTGAGACTGACTGCAACCTTTTATTTTGCCTTTCTCTTTCGAATAAAACTCAGGCCTCGGCGCCTTCGGCTTCTACTTCGAAATGAACCTTTACAGTAATATCCATAAAGATTTTAGCGTCAGCTTCGTATTTGCCGAGCGACTTGATCGGGGCTTCAATAGTAATCTTCCTGCGATCGATGTCGATTCCCTGGGCTTTCAGTGCATCGGCGATATCGGCTGAAGTGACTGTTCCAAAGAGTTTGCCTGATTCACCAGCTTTGGCATATACTTTCAGTGACAGTTGCTCTATTTTCTGAGCATGTTCACGAGCGCTCTTGCGTTGCAGCTCAACCTTTTTAGCTTGCTGTTTTTTCTCTGTTTCAAGAGCTTTAAGCGTTCCCTCGGTAGCTCTTATAGCCATACCCTGCGGAATCAGGAAATTGTTTGCATAACCGTTTTTTACGGCCACAACTTCACCTGCATCGCCAAGGGTAGCCACATCTTTTCTTAAAATGACTTTCACTGCTTAGCTTCCTGGTTCAATAGATTGCAAAATTGGTTATTTGTATTCGTCGACAACATAAGGAATAACGGCCAAGAAGCGTGCCCATTTTACTGA
>CAIYWF010000175.1 GCA_903929845.1 uncultured Chlorobiaceae bacterium
AACAGGGTACTTCTTGAATTTGCTCAAAAACAGCATCAACCAATCGAAGGCAAAGCCGCTTGTAACCAGTGAAACATTTTTATCTTCCTTTCGAAAAAAAAGAGAGTTTCAGCTACTCCCATGAGAGTATTGAAAAGCTCACCGAATACGAAAAATATCAACTCTCCTTTCACCCCGAACGCCCCAAGTATCTTGACTACCTGACCGTCTTTGATGAAGCGGAAGAGTGTCTGCAGAACGATCTGCACGGCAGTTGCATCATCCAGACCCATCGGGCAATACTGCGCAATGGGGAAAACTCTTGGTGGCCAGTCATGCTCATTGGCCAGCAATCGGGACCAACCTCCGATTTTGAGCTCATGCTCGAACTGATGAGAAATCCCGATGAAATAGCGAAATGGAACCAGGGTATGCCGACACCTGCGGCATTTGAAAAGGCAACAAAGGCTATTGAGCTTGCCGAACAGGAACACCGCATCATCATTACCGTTATTGACACTGCAGGCGCCGACCCTACCGAACAGTCTGAAGGTGGCGGCATAGCCTGGAAAATCGGACGATGTATGCAGGCTCTTGCCGAAGCAACCGTCCCAACCATATCGGTCATCATCAATCGGGGATGCAGCGGCGGCGCCATTGCCCTGACTGGATGCGATGCCGTGCTCGCCATGGAATATTCCACTTACATGGTTATTTCTCCTGAAGCGTGCTCATCCATTCTCTTCCGTACACGGGAAAAAGCAGGCATGGCGGCAGAAATTTCTCAGATAACAGCAACAGAGGGCTTAAAAAACGGCATCATTGACGACATCATCATTGAGCATGACGGACCAGCCCACCATTTTCCCGAATCTGCCCGTCAATCTTTCAAGGGAGCCATAGTAAGATGGGTAGATAAACTCAGCAAAATACCTTCCGAAGAGATTTTTTCAAGCAGAATGGATCGCTGGGAAAAGATAGGCCAGTGGGCTACGATTACCGAGGAGGAAATCATAGCCTTTGAGAAGCCGGTCTCCTACTTCATCCCCAAGCCCGAAAAAATCCTTTTTGTTGCCCGCCACAAAAATTGTATCGACAATGCCGGTAAAAAGATATTCGATCCAGTACTCTATGCAAAACTGTTTGCCGACAATTTTCTTTGTGAAATCTGCGGGCACCGCTATCTGAGACTGTCGGCGCATGACTACATTGATCTCATTCTTGACGAAGGATCGTTCAGCGAACACCAGAACACTCGCTACATTGTAGACAAGGATATTCTTGATTTCCCCGACTACAGCAAGAAAATTGGTGAAGCTCAGCAAAAAACCGGCGCTGCATCCTCCGTTATTACCGGCAATGCAACGATTGAGGGCAAACCCATTGTCTTTTGCGTAACCAACTTCAATTTCCTCGGTGGTTCATTCTGTATGTCAACCGCTGAAAAAATCTGGAGAGCCAGCAAAACAGCCGTTGAATGGGGTGTCCCGCTTGTTATACAGGCTACAGGAGGTGGTGCAAGAATGCACGAAGGATGTTCATCAATGGTCGGCCTGCCGAAGCTGCATGTTGCCATATCAAGTGTTGAAAAAGCCGGACTCCCTGTTATTACCATCATTACTGATCCGACCCTTGGCGGCGTAGCTATAGGCATCGGGTCAAGGGGAATCAAAATCTTTGAACATAACGCCGGCAATATCGGCTTCTCCGGCAAGCGGGTCATTGAGCAGTATACCGGAAAACCGACAACCAAGGATTTCCAGACAACTTGGTGGCTGCAGCAGAGAGGTTTTGTTGAAAGAACAGCTTTGCCAACCAATATGAAACATGCAATTTCTGAAATCATCAGTGAGTACCAATCACAAAACTACCAGAACGCATAAGTTATGATACACTCCCGGCCTGATTCTCTCTTTCATGAGTTCCCGGCAGTCAGCCGGGAGGAGTGGAAAAAGAAGGCGATCTCCGAACTCAAGGAAACCCCTTACGACAGCATCGTCTGGCATACGCCGGACGGCTTTGATCTGGAACCCTGGCACTCTTCTGAAGAAACAAAGCAGCACCTCGATATACCAACCTCCAAATCGGTAAACACCTGGAAAAACTGCTTCCGTATTATCGTTCATGACTTGGATACTGCAAACCGTGATGCCTTAAAAAGCTTTGAACTGGATGCAGCGGCAATTGAGTTCCAAATGGCAGATGCTTCGCTCTGTTCTCCTGAAAATCTTGATCGGCTCCTTGCCGGAATCAATCCCGCTGCAGTTGCCATTCACTTTTCGGGCAATCTCCTCCCTGCTGAAGAACTCTTGAAAACCCTTGCCGCTGTTCCCGGATTTTCGGGAAACTCCGGGGGAGTACTTTCTGGAACGCCTGCTGTTTCAAAAGATCGAGATGCTGAACTTTTTGGATTGTGCAACGCGCTTCCCCAATTCAGGTTTTTGGCCGTTGATACCATACCCTTCCATGAAAAAGGCTCTACATCGGCAGAGGAGATTGCACTGGCGCTGGCCGGAGCAAGCGATTACCTGAACCGATTTATTGAGGCCGGAGTTCCTGCAGAGAGTATTGTTGCTGCGATGGCGATCATCCTGCCGGTTACCTCAAGCCACTTCACCGAGCTTGCAAAACCAAGAGCCCTGCGTTATCTCCTCGCTCATCTGCTCAAAGCCTATGGGGCATCGGGCGACACACTGCCCCGCCTCTTTGCCCGAACATCGGAACGCAACTGTTCGGCGATTGAACCCTATACCAATCTGCTCCGTTTTACTACGGAGGCGGTATCAGCCATTCTTGGCGGGTACGAGACACTGCAGATCAGCGCGTTCGACAGCGGTGATTCTGTCAATCCCGACATTGCTGAGCGCATCTCCGGCAACATTCACCTTATTCTCAGGGAAGAGGGCTCACTCGACCAGGTTGTTGACCCTGCCCGTGGCTCAAACTACATTGAAACCCTGACCAGAAAACTTGCTGAATCGGCATGGAACAGGTTCAAGGAGATCGGAGCCGCAAATGAGCACGGCGAGGCAACTGAAATGTGGCCCGATTTTTCAGCCATTGATATTTTTTCTCCAGTTGCGGCTACCAATGGCACTGAAGCTCAGAGGGAAAGCTGGACAACCGCTGAGGGAATTGACATCAAATCGACCTATCACCAATCTGATGTCGCACAGTTCGACCATCTGAACTTTGCGCCTGGGTTCCCCCCATATATTGGCGGCCCCTACACCATGATGTACACCACCCAGCCATGGACGATAAGGCAGTACGCAGGGTTCTCAACCGCTGAGGAGTCAAACAACTTTTACCGCAAGAACCTGGCGGCAGGCCAGAAGGGGCTCTCCGTCGCCTTCGACCTTCCAACCCATCGAGGGTACGATTCAGATCACGAACGAGTCATCGGTGATGTCGGCAAGGCCGGTGTTGCTGTCGATTCAGTTGAGGACATGAAAATTCTCTTTGACCAGATCCCGCTGGGGGATATCTCTGTCTCTATGACCATGAACGGAGCCGTGCTGCCCATCATGGCCTTTTACATTGTAGCTGGTGAAGAGCAGGGTGTGCCACCGGAAAAACTGAGTGGCACCATCCAGAACGATATCCTCAAAGAGTTCATGGTTCGCAACACCTACATCTACCCGCCGGAACCCTCCATGAAGATCATTGCCGACATCTTCCGCTACACCAGCGAAAAGATGCCGAAGTTCAACTCCATCAGCATCTCAGGCTACCATATCCAGGAGGCTGGCGCCACCGCTGACCTTGAACTTGCCTTTACCCTTGCCGATGGCCTTGAGTATATTCGTACCGGCCTGAAGGCAGGACTCGATATTGACGCCTTTGCTCCTCGCCTCTCTTTCTTTTGGGGCATCGGGATGAACTATTTCATGGAGATTGCCAAGTTGCGGGCAGCAAGGATGCTCTGGGCAAAAATTGTGAAGCAGTTCAATCCGAAAAATCCAAAATCGCTGATGCTTCGCTCTCACTGCCAGACCTCTGGCTGGAGCTTGACTGAACAGGATCCGTTTAACAATATAACACGCACCTGCCTTGAGGCATTAGCGGCGACACTTGGCCATACACAGTCACTGCATACCAATGCCCTTGACGAAGCGATTGCACTCCCCACACCCTTTTCAGCGAAAATCGCCCGCGACACCCAGCTCTATTTGCAGAAGGAGAGCGATATCACCAAAAGCATCGACCCGTGGGCTGGCTCATCGTTTGTTGAGTATCTGACGGGAGAGCTCGCAGCAAAAGCGTGGAAGATCATCTGCGATATTGAAGCGGCTGGCGGCATGGTCAAAGCTATCGAGCAGGGCCTCCCCAAATTGCAGATTGAAGAGGCGGCAACCCGCAAGCAGGCACGGATTGACAGCGGGAAAGAGATTATTGTCGGCGTCAACGGCTACAAAACCAGCAGCAAAACCGACATCGAACTGCTGGAAGTGGACAATACCAAGGTACTGGAACAACAGCTCCAGCAACTTGCAAAGATCAAGGCTGAGCGTGACAATGAAGCATGTGCTGAAGCGCTCAGGGCAATTGAGGAGATCGCCGCTTCAGGAGAGGGAAATCTGCTGGCGCTTGCTGTGGATGCCGCAAGAAAAAGAGCAACCCTCGGAGAGATATCTTCAGCCTGCGAAAAAACATTTGGTCGGTACCGTGCCATCACCAGACTCAACAGCAGTATCTATATGTCGCAGATGAAGGATAACACACTCTTTAAGGAGGCACTGCAGCTTGCCGATACCTTTGCATCACTTGACGGTCGCCGTCCGAGAATTATGGTCTCGAAAGTGGGACAGGATGGCCATGACCGTGGCGCTAAAGTTATTGCCGCCGGATTTGCCGATATTGGCTTTGATGTCGATATCAGCCCGCTCTTTCAGACTCCTGAAGAGGTGGTGCAGCAAGCCCTCGACAATGATGTGCATCTGATTGGCATATCAAGCCTTGCCGCTGGTCACAAAACGCTGATTCCTAAAATCGTTGATGAATTGAGGGCGCATGGACGGGAGGATATTCTCGTTATCGCAGGCGGCATTATTCCTGAGCGAGACCATGCCTTCCTCTATGAAAAGGGTGTGGCAGGGATTTTTGGGCCGGGAACCGTTATTGCGGAGGCAGCGATCACGATTTTGAAGAAATTGATAGCTCAGTTTGAGGAGTAGGGGACGACTTCTCTGCCTTCGAGAGCCTCAGCCACCGGATATTATTGTTGCCTAAGGCTCTCGAAGGCAAGGTATGGATGATGAGCAAGATTTATACAACCTTTCGGGTTTACAGAATAGCAACCTATCAAAAGCCAGCAATCTTTTTCTCGGATTGTAAAGAAACATATTTATACCAATACGTATTTTATACAGAAATGAAGCTCCCCGCCGCAAGCAGCGGGGTATCTGGTTTTAGAAGAAGCTTAACTACTTCACCGCAAGCGGTGGGGAAGTCAACCCTGAGAGATTCAATGGAACCCATACATATGCTAAACAGTTGCTCTTTTTTTTTTAGACAACTCCACTACAAAATTCTCACGTCAGGACTATTCAGTAAGCCATGAATGACTATGAAAAACAAGAAAATAGATGTAAAAGGCACTACAATCACTTTCTTTAAAGGTGAGATTGATGATTATATCTCTTTAACGGATATTGCTCGATATAAAGACTCAGCCAATACTGATACCATTATTCAAAACTGGTTGAGAAACCGCAACACCATTGAATTATTAGGTTTTTGGGAACAGATGTACAATCCGGATTTTAAACCCCTCGAATTCGAGGGGTTTAGAAAGCAAGCCGGGTTAAACAGTTTTGTTTTAACACCAAAACGTTGGATAGAAACTACCAATGCCATAGGTATCATTTCCAAATCAGGTCGCTATGGTGGCACTTTCGCCCACAAAGATATTGCCTTTGAGTTTGCCTCATGGATTTCCATTGAGTTCAAACTTTATATCATCAAGGAATTCCAACGACTTAAAGAAGAGGAAAGCAATCGCCACAAGCTTGATTGGAACCTGCAACGCACCTTGGCCAAAATCAACTACACCATCCACACCGATGCTATCAAGGAAAAACTGATTCCTGCCAAGTTAACCAAAGCCCAAACATCACTGGTTTATGCCACAGAAGCCGATTTGCTTAATATGGCACTGTTTGGTATGACGGCTGCGGACTTGGCGACAGCAAAACCACAATACCAAAGGCAATATGCGTGATTTTGCCATATTGGAGCAACTGGTGGTACTCTCTAATCTGGAAAGCATCAATGCCGTTTTGATTCATCAAGGCTTAAGCCAAACTGAACGATTACAGCAATTAAACCAAATCGCCATTACCCAAATGACCTCTTTAGTCCGAAGTTCCCCAGCCAAAAACCACATAATCTATTGATTTGTGATAAAATACAGCGATTTTGTGTGTTTTGTACCCATGTAAATTACGTCAAAGCATTTGTTTTATAAGGAATTAATCAATATATTAATTCCATGCACAT
>CAIYWF010000176.1 GCA_903929845.1 uncultured Chlorobiaceae bacterium
CCGGTTCGATGCTGATTATGATGAAAGACTACTCCACCCATATTTTAAGTGGAAAACCGAGAGAAGGTCAAAGTCTGGACGAAGTAAAGGAAAAGCTGCTCAGCCAGATTGAACTTCTCAAAGAGGGACAGTTTCCTGACTGGCTGCTTGAAGCGGCAATCAATGACCTGAAAATCGAGCAGCTTAAACTCTATGAAACCAACCATGGAAGAGTTGAGGCTTATGTTGATGCGTTCGTTTGGGGAATGCCCTGGTCAGAGCACGTCAGCCAGATCGAGCGTCTCCAGAAAATTACAAAAGAAGATATTATTGCGTTTGCCCGGAAGCATTACAAATCGAATTATGTAGCAGTCTACAAAGAGCACGGCACACCAAAAAGTGAAGTGAAAATCCAGAAGCCACCGATCACCCCTCTTACGGTAAATCGGGATACCTCGTCACCTTTTGCAGAAAAACTCCTTGCCCGTAAATCTAAGGAAAACAAGCCATCTTTTCTTGATTATAAAAAGGATATCGGTTTTTTTGATGTCAACCCTTCTGTTAAGCTGCATTATGTGCAAAACAGGGAAAACGAGCTCTACTCACTCTTTTATGTCTTTGATATCGGAAAAAATAACAGCAAAAAAATCGATCTTGCGCTCGATTACCTCTCCTATCTTGGTACATCAGACCTCACCCCCAAAGAGTTCAGCCAGGAACTCTATAAAATCGGCTCAAGCTTTTCAGCATTTACCGCCGACAATTATGTTTACCTGAAACTTTCCGGACTTCAGAAAAATTCTGCAGCAGCAATTCGGCTGCTTGAAAAACTTCTCGTTGATGCCCGACCTGATGAAGAGGCACTTGAAAATCTTAAAGCCGGCGTGATGAAAGAGCGCGCAGATGAAAAGCTGTCCAAGAAAAAGATACTTTTTGAGGCCATGACGAGTTACGGCAAATACGGGTTTCTCTCGCCGTTCACCAACGTACTCAGTAACAGTGAGCTTGAAAAAGTCACCTCGATGGAGCTTCTTGATGAGCTGCGAATGCTCTTGCAATACAAACATCGGGTACTCTACTACGGCCCGGACTCTTCGCAGGAGGTGCTCGGTGAACTTCGTTCGGTTCGGCATTATCCTGAATCGTTGCAACCCCCACCAATAAACGATCCGTTCAAGGATCTGGAACCGGCAGATAATCTTGTCTATTTCGTCGATTACGATATGACACAGGCCGAGGTCATTCTGCTGACGAGAGACGAACTGTACAATCCATCTATCGTACCCATAGCAACCCTCTTCAATGAATATTATGGTGGAGGGATGTCATCGGTGGTTTTCCAGGAACTGCGGGAAGCCAAAGCTCTGGCATATTCTGTATTTTCGGTATACAAAACCCCAAAACAAAAGAGAGAACACAATTATATTATCAGTTATATCGGCACCCAGGCTGACAAGCTTCCCGAAGCGCTTGAAGGAATCAGCCACCTGATAAAAGAGCTGCCAATGTCACCAAAACTGTTTGCTACAGCGCAAAACGGCATCAAACAGAAAATTTCAACCGAACGGGTGACAAAAACGGAGATACTCTTCAATTACGAAGAGGCCGTCAGACTTGGACAAGACAATGATATCAGAAAAGAAATTTATCATGATACGGCACGTATGAGCCTCAGCGATATCGAAAAATTCCACAGCAAGCATTTCAGCTACAAAAAACATGTTATGCTGGTACTGGGCAAAAAAGAAAATCTTGATATGGAAACCCTGCGGAAATACGGAACCGTTAAGGAGCTGAAGGTTGATGATATTTTCGGCTATTAAACTCACGCAAGGTTACCTGTCTGCCTGAATTGTTACTATGAAAATTCTTGACAAGTACATATTCAGGCAGTTTGCTAAAGCTTTTATTTTTAGCTCGATCGTCTTTGTTTGCCTGTTCATGCTCATCAACATGGTTGAAAAACTTGATGAGATCATGGACAAAAATCTCGCTTTTCCGGAGATCGTCCGTTATTATATGCTGTCGATCCCCTCCATTATTCTGGTCATCTCTCCGGTGAGCGCCCTCCTCTC
>CAIYWF010000177.1 GCA_903929845.1 uncultured Chlorobiaceae bacterium
TGGTTTGGATTTCCATGGTTTCGCCAATTGCCGTTTTTTGTTTGGGGACGAAAAGCGTATCCCCCTGTCGTACCAGATATTGTTTGTCGGAAATCTTGATCAGCGCCTGCATTACAGATATATTTTAGTGATAAAGGTCTCAAATATAGTAATAATATCCTGATTATCAAATTATGGAAAAGCATACCTGAAAATCTGCGAATACAACGGGCGATTGCGTTCAAAGTAAAAAAAAGCTGACGGCCAGCACAAGGGCAAACATAGTGAGTGATATAGTGAAGAGCCGATACCATTTGGCATATTCAGAACCTGAGCAGGGATAGCTGAGTGTGCGTATAGAGCGGGTGATGTACCCCAGCGTCAGGGCAACCTGAAGCACAATCAGGGCTATTTTTACAAACACCCAGAGCGTCCAGCCATGATACAAGGATGCCAGCAGAATGCCAGTGACAATGACCATCTTGAAACCGGTGTCGGCAACTTTAGTCTCAAGCTTGATGTAACGCTGGAGCAGTGAAGTATATTCGCCAGTATTGGTCGCATTGCCGGTGAGCTTCTTTTCGATGCTTTTAAGAAAATAGATGGAGGCAAGCACTGAGCCGAACCATGCGGCAAAAGAAGTAACGTGCAGAAAGCGCAGCAGCGTATGAAGAATTTCCATAGTCGCATCAGGGGAAATATTCTCAAATCTTTCCAAAACATAAGGTTTATAAGGCATGATTCCGCCTCTTGTTTATTAAGTCGCGCTGAAGTAGCTTCTTTTTCACGAAAGAGGGTGGTGATGCCACTCTCTGACAGGTTTAATAACTGATTATCAGACAATGAGCAAAGCAGAGGGCCCCACGCAGAAAGAGCACTCTCCCATGATGCGTCAGTATCTTGAGGTAAAAGAACGGTACCCCGATTTTCTGCTGCTCTTCAGGGTAGGAGATTTTTATGAAACCTTTTTTGACGATGCCGTCACGGTCTCTGCCGCCCTGAACATCGTGCTGACTAAACGTACCATCGATATTCCTATGGCGGGCTTTCCCCATCATGCAAGTGAAGGATACATTGCCAAACTGGTCAAAAAAGGGTTCAAGGTGGCGGTCTGCGACCAAGTTGAAGATCCTGCTGACGCCAAGGGGATTGTCCGCCGCGAGATCACCGACATTATTACTCCGGGTGTCACCTACAGCGACAAGCTGCTCGACGATCGCCATAATAACTACCTCTCTGCTGTGGCTTATCTCAAAGAGGGGAGAACGCTGCTTGCCGGAGTGGCTTTTATTGATGTTACCACGGCTGAATTCAAAATTGCCTCATTGCGCCCCGAAGAGCTCAAGGATTTTCTTCTGTCACTTCATCCCTCGGAGATTCTGGTCTCCTCTGCCGAGAGAGAGCGTGCCGAACTGCTGAAAAAAGCACTGCCTCCAGAGACGCTGGTGACGGAGGTTGAGTCTTGGATGTTCAGTGAAGAGCAGGCGCAGGAGGTGCTGGCGCGGCAGTTCAAAACCCACTCGCTGAAGGGTTTCGGCATTGAGGGCAACCGCGCAGGGAGGGTGGCGGCTGGCGTGGTGCTCCAGTATCTTGAGGAGACGCGGCAGAATCGCCTGCACTATATCACCCGCATCGGTGAGCTGCATAACGCCGAGTACATGACGCTCGATCAGCAGACCAAACGCAATCTGGAGATTATCTCCTCGATGCAGGATGGCACACTGAACGGGAGCCTGCTTCAGGTGATGGATCGCACGCGCAATCCTATGGGAGCCCGGCTGATTCGGCGCTGGCTTCAGCGACCGCTGAAACGGGCTGAGGAGATCAGGCTGCGCCTCGATGCGGTTGGAGAGCTGACAGAAAACCGGGCGTTGCGGGAGGGGCTCAGCGAGCAGATGTCGGCCATCAACGATCTTGAGCGCTCACTTGCCCGTATTGCTACGTTTCGCACCATTCCACGGGAGGTTCGCCAGCTTGGCCACTCGCTCTCTGCCATTCCGAAGATTCAGGAGCTGCTGCATCAGGCGGGTTCAGCGCGGCTGGGATCGCTGGCTTTTACGTTGCAGCCGCTTCCGGAGCTTGCAGCCCGCATTGAGGAGGCGATTGATCCCGAATCGGGTGCATCCATGCGTGATGGCGGCTACATTCGTGCTGGCTATAACGCTGAGCTTGATGATCTCCGCTCCGTTGCTTCGACTGCCAAAGACCGGCTCCTGCAGATTCAGCAGGAGGAGCGGGCTGCCACCACCATCTCGACGCTCAAGGTGAGTTTCAACAAGGTGTTCGGCTACTACATTGAAATCAGCCGTGCCAACAGCGACAAGGTTCCCGCCTATTACGAGAAGAAACAGACCCTTGTCAACGCCGAGCGCTACACCATTCCTGCCTTGAAAGAGTACGAGGAGAAGATTCTCAATGCCGACGAGAA
>CAIYWF010000178.1 GCA_903929845.1 uncultured Chlorobiaceae bacterium
CTTGCCTATCTACAGCATTAAATACCCGCCGACCTAAATTTTCAGCTTCAAAAAACTTTATTCGCCAGTTGATGCTTGACATGACGATAATGAACTAAATTTTCATTACTGCCGACCCAAAAAGCCATTCGGGGCGATAAATATTACGCAGATATTTTTTGCATCGGAAGTTCCAGGAATAAAAGAACAAAGAATTCCTGTAAATCTATATTTTGAGTTTAGTTACGCTTAGTGGCAAGTTTTTTCCTTGTGACTACATCGACATTTTTGGCCTCAATGATTGCTGGTAGTGTAATTCCGGCAGCGGTAAGTAACTCTCCGGCAAGTCCTTTCGACTGAGGAATTTTCTGGCAGCTTGCCTCGTTGAGGGTGACAATCGTGCTGCGTATGGCACCAAGTTCATCGATTCCTTCCGGCACAGTGCATTCGCATTTTTTCCAGAGTTCTGATAACTGTCGCTCTATTTTGTAGGCAAGCATGACGGCAAAAACATGGCCACGAGTGCTGGCTTCTGTTCGAACATGAACTGGTCTGATTTCAAGATGACTTTGCTTGAATGTCCGGAAAGCATGTTCTACTTTTGCCAAATCTTTGTATCGGTCGTGAACTTCTTGAGTCGAAAGAATCTCTTTCTTCACATCAGTTTTGATCACATAACATCCATCCAAAAGAGCTGCTCCCTTCAGCATCTCTTCATTGAGCGTTACCTTGAACACCCGATCCTGATTGGTCAGTTCCAGAACATCGTTCAATTTGTACTGAGTAATCTTTTTCTGGAGAGAACGTAAAGCAACATCCAAGTCTCGCTTGACAGAACCTGCAAGGTAGCTGTTTTTCTCCTCAACATAACGCTGGATTTTATTGACTCGTTCTTGGCGATTCTTTGTCATCTCTGCCTTTCGAACAGGATTTCTTCTCAGCACATATCGTACACTATCTGTTCTATTTTCAACTTCATACAGTTCTGTATCGAAGAAATCCATTTGTAGAACCTCTGCCTTCAGCAGTGTTCTGATTTCTGGTTTCGAGAGTGAGGTGATGTAATGAAATCCCGCATCGGTCAACTCTTTGGCCTGCGGCGTTTTGATCATCCCCTTGTCGCCAACCATCGTTATCTCTTCAATTCCAAACGTCTTGGCAACAGTGCGAATCTGCTCTGCAACCGTAGACTTGTCGCCGGTATTGCCTGCAAATACACGGACCGCAACCGGATCGCCATCTGCTGTACACAACAACCCAATGACGATCTGCTTTTTTCCCTTTTTGCCATCCCTGTTGTAGCCAAAGGCAGCAAGCACATTTTCCATCCCTTCAAGATATGATGAAGTAACATCATACAGTAATAATTCCGGGCCAGCACCAGCCGAATTGTGCTTGAATAACTGCTTCTCGATACGCTCCTGATTTTCCGCCAGCCAAGCCAGGTTGGCGTACAGATCATCTTCAGTAAAACTCTCTAATTCAAGCACATCACAGGCACCATAACTTGCTGCCATCCTGACAGCACCCAAACGTGAACCCTGCCCGATCAATCGCGCAATGATCTGCCACAACGCAAGCTTTCCCTGGCGACTACTGCCAAGCGCCTTCGTGATGCCGAGCCTCTCGGCAAGCGTTTTCAGCGCATACACCACACCAACACGAAGACCGTCATGAAGCTCAACATCCTCGATATTCAGCAGGGCAGA
>CAIYWF010000179.1 GCA_903929845.1 uncultured Chlorobiaceae bacterium
CCGAGTACTCAAAAGAGAACCCCTTTTCGCAGAGCGCATTGCGAGCTTTCATCCACGCACCCTCCTCCCCGCTGCTGGTGCCACGATGCCCCTCATCCACCAGCACCAGGTTGTTGGCCACAAACGAATCAAGGGCGATAGTCTTCTCCCCCGTCTCTTCACGAAGCCTGGTCACCTCAAGAATTTCAACTGCATGGCTCGAAAAGAGGCCGCGCCCATCCTTGCTGAAAAGCTCCGCATCCATGCCTGCCGTCTCAAACTCCCGCAAATGTTGCTGCGACAACCCCTCAATCGGCGTCAGCAGCAGAATACGGTTCAGCTCCAGACGATGACCACCCTGCGCTTTGAGGTCATGCTGGTATTGCAGAATATTGATGTGCATCAAGAGCGTTTTACCACTGCCAGTAGCACTCCAATAGGCCAGCTTGTTGAGCTGTGGCCATGCCTCAAGAGTTGCGTCAAACGGGGTAATCCGGTCAGCATCCGACTTGTCGCTGTTGTAGAGGAGCACCTGCGCATTCAGTGCCATGAGCAGCGCTTTCGGATCATGAAAATAACGGTCAAGATAGAGTTCAGTGAAAAGCAGGGTGAGATACTGAAAATACTTCCAGACAATCGGCTCCTCGCCGCGCGTGATACGCCGCTCGTTCAACCGCTGCGTATGGCGAACAATATTCTGGTCGTACTCCAGCAATAATTCGGCCGTAAGCTCCTTCAAATCAAGATGCTGCGCGGTCAGCGAATGGTGAAAATGGTGAACATTATTCTCATCAAGCCCCTCCTGCGTTTCGTTCCGCAACTGGTCGGCCAACTCCTCAAACCGCTTCACACCAAAGAGCGAAAGAAGCCACTGATTGACCACAAGCTTCCGGGCAAAAGGCACCTGTGGCTTATTGGGCGATCGCTTTTTTGCCGTGGTGGCGCCCTTTGCGGCTCCAGCTCGCGCCATCAGAGGCCTCCCTTGTTGACTGGCGATTCGATTCCAAGGCTATGATGCGGCTCACGAACCGACCAGTTGCCCTGAATACACTCTACCTCATAGAATAATCGTTTGGTCTCATCTTCACATTGTAACAGTTCAACAATATGGCTGAACGACAGCTTGCCCAGAAGTTCAGCAGGCGCAATGCCCAAAACGGGAGACGCTGTCTCCCGAAAGTTGAAGGTATCAGCAGGCAAAAGCTTGTTTGTTAATTCGGGAGACAGCGTCTCCCGAATTGACGGGTAAGTCAAGTAAAATTGACGATAGCGTCTCAGTTCCCGCATTTCTGACCGGCTGACACCCGCCTTCATAAGACGTTCCGATAACAGCTCAAAGATTTTATCTCCATACTGGGCGCGATCTGCTCCCCGCAGCTCGTACTCGGTGATATAACAACCAATGAGCCAGTTACGAAGGGTGAGGCTTGTATTGACCGCCCGCGAAGCTTGTACGGCCAGCTCGGCATGGACTTGCCCGATAGCGGTGACCAGTCAAACGAGAGCACTGGCGTAATGGGAGTTGCCATCGTTACACGCCCTCCTTTGCTTCAAACATGAGACGGTGAAAATCCTCTTCGATGAGGCGCACTTTCCAGAGGTCGCCGGGCTGCTTGAGGTTTTCGAGGTTATTGCCGCCATTGACGTAGATGAGGGCAAAATCGCTCTCCCTGGCTGCATAGCCTTGCAGGGTGAACCACTCGTCGAGCACAAGGTTATCCTGCTCCGG
>CAIYWF010000180.1 GCA_903929845.1 uncultured Chlorobiaceae bacterium
AAGAAGAAATGCGGGGTTCTTATCTCGATTATTCAATGTCGGTCATTGTCAGTCGCGCGTTGCCCGATGTGCGGGACGGTCTGAAGCCGGTGCACCGAAGGGTGCTTTATGGTATGCACGAGCTTGGCTTGCAGGCTGGCAAGCCACATAAAAAGTCGGCCCGTGTGGTTGGTGAAGTACTTGGCAAGTTCCATCCCCATGGAGATACTGCTGTTTATGACAGTCTGGTGCGTCTGGTGCAGGAATTTTCCATGCGGTACCCTCTTATTGACGGTCAGGGAAACTTTGGCTCTGTTGATGGAGACTCCCCTGCGGCTATGCGTTACACTGAGGTGCGCATGAAGAGCATTGCCGGTGAAATGCTCAAGGATCTTGATAAAGGTACTGTTGATTTTTCTCTGAACTTTGATGACTCCCTTGAGGAGCCTACCGTTTTGCCTTCGGCGATACCGAACCTTCTGGTGAATGGTTCGTCTGGTATTGCTGTCGGTATGGCAACCAATATTCCACCACAGAACCTCAGAGAGGTTGTAGATGGCATGATAGCTCTGATCGCAAATCCGGAGCTTGAAGTCGCCGATCTCATGAAATATGTGATTGCTCCAGATTTTCCGACTGGTGGCATTATCTACGGTTACGAGGGTGTCCGTTCGGCCTACCTGACCGGAAGGGGCAAGGTGGTTATTCGAGCAAGAGCCATTGTAGAGGTCACCCAGAAAAATGGCAGAGAGTCCATTATTGTCACAGAACTTCCTTATCAGGTCAACAAGGTAAGGCTGATTGAGAAAATCGTTGAACTGGTACACGATAAAAAGCTTGAAGGTATTGCCGATATTCGTGATGAGTCGGATCGCGATGGTATGCGACTGGTGATTGAACTGAAGCGGGATGCCGTTGCAAAGGTGGTGCTCAACAATCTTTACAAGCACACCCCGATGCAGGACACTTTCGGCGTGATCATGCTTGCGCTGGTGGACGGAGTGCCGAGGATACTCAATCTCAAGGAGATGATGCACTACTATATCAAGCATCGTAACGAGATTATTCTCCGCCGCACACAATTCGATCTTAATACTGCCGAAAAAAGAGCTCATATTCTTGAAGGACTGAAGATCTGTCTCGACAATCTGGACGAGGTGATTACCACTATTCGTGAATCACCGGATGCAGCGACAGCCCAAGAGAGGCTCATGGTGGGCTTTGGTCTGTCGGAACTGCAGTCGAAAGCGATTCTTGAGATGCGCCTCCAGCGTCTGACCGGTATGGAGCGCAAGAAGATTGATCAGGAATACATTGAGGTGCTTGCACTGATTGAGGAGCTGCGGTTTATTCTTAGCAGTCCAGAGAAACAGTTGGAGATTATCCGGGAGGAGTTGCTGAAAGTTAGGGAGGTTTACGGTGATGCCCGCCGCACAGAAATTGTGCCTCAGGAAGGGGATTTCTCCATTGAAGACATGATTGCCCAGGAAGATGTCGTCATCACCATTACCCACGAAGGCTTTATCAAGCGCTTCCCGGTTTCAGGCTATCGTCGTCAGGCTCGGGGTGGCAAAGGTGTGACCGGTGCACAGGCAAAGCATGATGATTTTGTCGAGCATATGTTTATAGCCTCAACACACAACTATATTCTGTTCTTCACCAACAGAGGCCGTTGCCACTGGCTCAAAGTTTACGAAATTCCTGAAGCGGGACGTGCGGCAAGGGGTCGGGCTCTGGCGAATATCATGGAGTTGCAGCCGGGTGAAAAAATCAGGGCATACATCAATATCAGGAACTTTGACGAACCAGGCTTCATTGTTATGGCGACAACAAATGGTATCGTGAAAAAAACGTCCCTTGAAGATTTTTCCCATCCAAGAAAGAATGGAATTGCCGCAATTACCATTGAGGAACATGATGAGCTTCTTGATGCCCGCCTGACCGACGGTGATCATCAAATCATTCTTGCAAAAAGTTCCGGGTATGTTGTTCGTTTTCCTGAGGCTGAAATTCGCACGATGGGCAGAACCGCCATGGGCGTAAAAGGAATTACACTCGACGATGGAGAGAAATGTATTTCAATGGTGACCACCAAGCGTTTCGATACAGCGCTGCTTGCCGTTACCGATAATGGCTTCGGCAAGCGAAGCAGGGTCGAGGATTACCGTTTGACGCGGCGCGGTGCACGAGGGGTCATTACACTCAAGGCTCATGAAAAGATTGGGGCTCTTGTCGGGTTGCTTGATGTTAATGACGATGATGATCTGATTATCATTACGACCAACGGTATTGTGAATCGTCAGCATGTTTCTGATATCCGGTTGACAGGGCGGAACACTTCCGGGGTAAGGCTGGTCAGGCTTATGGCAGGGGATATGATTTCTGCACTTGCCAGAGTGCCAAAGAGCGATGAGGATGGAGATGTGGAATTCCCTGTCGAAGATCCGGATGGCCAGATTGATCTTTTTGTATAGTTAACTTAATCACTAGAGCAACGGAGGAAGCATGGAACAGAAACATCCTTATGTCATCAAGGAGCAGGCGGGAACAAAGTATTACTGTGCATGCGGTAAATCACAGAACATACCCTACTGCGATGGAGCTCATAAAGGCAGCAATTTTCATCCTTGGAAGGTTGAGATCAGTGAAGAAAAAACTGTGGCAATATGCAGTTGCGGCAGATCAGCCAAACTTCCGTTTTGTGATGGAGCCCACAAGTCACTGGAATAACCAAAGCGTTTTTTACCAATTTAACAACGACGAACGATGTCATGGCTCGACCGAAAAATGTGAAATATATTTTTGTGACCGGAGGGGTAATTTCCTCGCTCGGCAAAGGGATTCTGTCTGCCTCACTCGGTATGCTGCTCAAGTCGCGAGGTTTGAGGGTGGCCATACAGAAATATGACCCTTATATCAATGTTGATCCCGGCACAATGTCTCCCTATCAACATGGAGAGGTTTATGTTACTGATGACGGGGCAGAAACTGATCTTGATCTAGGTCACTACGAACGTTTTCTTGATGAGTCAACGTCGCAGACCTCAAACCTGACTATGGGACGGGTCTATAAATCGGTCATCGACAAGGAACGCAGTGGAGATTATCTAGGTGCGACAGTGCAGGTTGTGCCGCATGTGATTGATGAGATCAAGGATCGTATGGCTGAGCAGGCAAAAAATGGTAACCTTGATGTCCTTATCACCGAGATTGGCGGTACGATCGGCGATATTGAGTCACTCCCTTTCCTTGAGGCTATGAGGCAGATGAAGCTTGAAATGGGCGACAGTAACCTGCTGAACATCCACCTTACCTTTGTCCCCTATATCAAAGCGGCAAGCGAGCTGAAAACAAAGCCTACGCAGCACAGCGTGAAAATGCTGCTTGGTGTTGGCATTCAGCCTGATATTCTGGTTTGTCGCAGTGAAAAGCAGCTTTCCCGCGAGATCAAGAACAAAGTTGGCCATTTCTGCAATCTCAATGAGTTTGATGTGATAGGCCTGAGCGACTGCGATACGATTTATGAGGTGCCCCTGATGCTCCTTCAGGAAAAACTGGATCTGCGCGTTCTTAAAAAGCTTGGACTGAAAAGCTACAAGGAGCCGAATCTCAATTACTGGTGGGATTTCTGCAACAAGGTCAAATTTCCGCAGGATGGTGAGGTGACTATCGGTATCTGCGGCAAGTATACCGAATATCCAGATGCCTACAAGTCCATTATAGAATCCTTTATTCATGCCGGGGCAAGTAACAACGTCAAAGTGAATGTCAAACTGCTCAGAGCGGAGGATGCAGAGTTGAGCGCCTTCGATTTTGCCAAGGAGCTGGAAGGGGTCAACGGTATCCTTGTGGCCCCAGGCTTCGGAGATCGGGGTATTGAAGGAAAAATAAAATATATCCAGTATGCAAGGGAACAGAACATTCCTTTCTTTGGTATATGTCTTGGCATGCAGTGTGCTTCCATTGAGTTTGCACGCAACGTTTGCGGTTTGGTGGATGCGAATTCCACAGAGTTTAACAAGCGTACACGTTTTCCGATTATAGACCTTATGGAGCACCAGAAAAAAGTCAAAGAGAAAGGTGGCACCATGCGTCTTGGGAGCTATCCATGCATCATTACAGAGGGTTCGAAGGCCCATGCGACCTATCAGAAGTTTCTTGTCAACGAACGGCACAGGCATCGTTATGAGTTCAATAACACTTATCGACAAAACTTTGAAGAGAACGGCATGGTTTTTTCAGGAACCTCACCGAACGGTGAGTTGGTTGAGATCATAGAGCTTAAGGATCACCGCTGGTTTGTCGGGGTACAGTTTCATCCGGAACTGAAATCAAGAGTCCAGAAGGTGCATCCTCTTTTTCATGGGTTTGTGGCGGCAGCAAAGGAGTTTGCTCGGGGAGTTCATCAGATGGAACTGGCGGTGGGCCAGCCGTCGTTTGTTCCTGTTTACAATGAACCTGTAGAGTAATTGGTTTTTTTAGGAAAGTTGAAGAAAAGATTAGGAAAAGAAGAGGGAGGGAGATACATTGGGAGCCCGATGAAGATAGGAGGAAGGGAAGTCGGGGAGAGCCTGAAAGATGGCACGTTATTTGGTGTTATGAAGTTGAGGGAAAAGCAGGA
>CAIYWF010000181.1 GCA_903929845.1 uncultured Chlorobiaceae bacterium
CTCACGCGCTACCTTTTTCTCAAGACGGTGTACCTGGTCGGATAGCGAATGCAGGAAAAAAAGCAACCACGGCTGCCAGTTCGGCGCATCGGTAAAGATCGTACCCTGAGTATGGCGCAGAGCCAGATAGTAGGCTTCCTTGTTGAGTTCTATGACACTTTCCAATGAACTATACGGTACGTAGGTATACTCCGCCTGAAGTAACAGCAAGGTGGTCAGCACACGACTGAGCCGACCGTTGCCACCCTGGAACAGATGGATTCCGAGAAAGACCACCACGAAGATAGCGATGATCAGCAGCGGGTGCAGTTGCGCTTGCTAACGTTCATCCTTCACCCAAGTCACCAGTTCGGCCATGAGTCGAACACCAAATCCATCAGCTCAGCATAACCGGCAACTTCCTGCTCGTCACGCGTTTCGAAAGAGTTGATCACCAGATTGGAAAGCAGGCGCTCCACCTCCCGATCTGACAGTTTCCTTCCCTCGATGCGGATCGATGATCCGATGCTCTCGATGGTTGCCACTCGGCGCAGGGCTGAGAGTCGATCAGGGGCAAGCGTGCCCAAAGCACGCCAAGCGCCTTTGAACTCGTCGATCTGAGCAATCAGGTTCAGGATCTTCGGGGTAATTTTAAGTGTGTCGGTTTGAAGCATAAACCAATAATACGCCCATTAACACCCATTTTCAAGTCAAACACCCAATACAACTAGATTGACCACCTATAGCAACCCCTGCCGCTGGGCCTCCAACCATACGAAAAGGGAACGTTTCCTTAAAAATTCGGCGGTGTATTCACCTTCACAATATTCTTGATAATACCGAGTTCGTATTTCCCGACATCCAGCATCATACAAATTCAGTCGTTCTATCGTAGCCTGAACGGCTCTCTTTTGATAAGGCGTTAATGTTGGATTGGGATAAATTCGTCCAGTAACAGGTTCGAGACGGAAGACGTATGCAGACCTTTTCGCTTTACTTGGAACTGATTTGTTTCAATTCCATATTGGCACAATTAGAAGCGATTACGCGCGGCCTGCTTGATGGAGCATTGCTGCTTATGATCAGTGAAAGCTACAAATCTGTTCAGCAAAAGATGTATCTTTCGAAGCAAACAAATAGAGGTGATTTATTGAAGCCGCACATAAATACTTCACGTCTATGGACCAATGACACTTAAAGAGTTGACAGCATAATAAAGAACCCCGCCGCAAGCAGCGGGGTATTTTGAAGGCAACTCTATAATAACACTTTACGCCTCAAGAGGCGGAGAATATGACCCATAGAGATTAAGGAGAATGGCCAAACCAGACCAACGTAGTAGCTACTCCATTGCGGAAAAGCGCGCCATCCCGATCCTTTGTGGGGTCGATCTTACGGTCAGGGAAGATGAGGTGGTTTTGTTCAGTGATACCAAATGCACCCTCCCCCAAAAGTCGCTTGCCAGGTTCAGGAACCAGAGAATCGACATCCTCTTCCTGTTTCACCACTTTTTCCGAATCAGCCAGAGCACTATAAACAGTGTCGGTGCCCGGCCATACACATTCGCGTCAGAGGAGAACTCATGAAAAAAAACATCATCTTTTATATCATGGTGATCGGTGGACTGGGATTGTTATTGTGGATAGTGCTTCAACAGGGAAAAACTCTTGAAATTAACAAAGGCATCACAGAAGTGTTGCTTATCCCCAAAAAAGAGACCGGTTCAATATTCAATGAGTTATTCCATAATCTGCAACATCCTTTGTCGATATTTATTCTGCAGATGCTTTCCATTATTTCTATAGGACGGCTGTTGGGATGGCTGCTTGGTAAAATTGGGCAGCCTGCCGTTATCGGTGAAATTATTGCTGGAATCTTTTTGGGACCATCTCTGATGGGTCTCTTCTTTCCTGCATTTTCAACATTTCTCTTTCCCGCTACTTCTCTACCCAACCTCCAATTTCTGAGCCAGATCGGATTGATTCTGTTTAT
This sequence comes from uncultured Chlorobiaceae bacterium, assembly GCA_903929845.1. GTDB lineage: Bacteria > Bacteroidota > Chlorobiia > Chlorobiales > Chlorobiaceae > Chlorobium. The sequence goes on from CAIYWF010000181.1 coordinate 1,972, forward strand.
GTTCATCATCGGTATGGAATTAGATGTAAGTGAGCTGAGGAAAAATGCCCACACTGCATTGATAGTCAGCCATGCCAGCATTATTTGCCCTTTTTTATTAGGTGTAGGTTTAGCTTATTTTCTTTATCCCACGTATGCGCCAAACGTTCCTTTTTCTGCCTTTGCGTTGTTTATGGGGATTGCCATGAGTATCACAGCCTTTCCTGTTTTGGCCAGAATACTTCAGGAACGTGACATAACACATAGCTCTTTAGGTACCACAGTCATCACCTGTGCTGCTGTGGACGATGTCACCGGCTGGTGCTTGTTGGCTGTCGTTATCGCCGTCATTAAAGCAAGAGCGATCACAGAGTCACTGATCACCCTGTTGCTCTCTGTTGGGTATATCTTACTAATGTTCTATGGAGTCAAGCCCTTGCTCAAGCATTTAGCCAACCGCTATTTTACTCATGAAACGATCAAGAAGTCGATCTTGCCCATTTTTTTTCTCATGTTGTTATTGTCTGCCTATTTGACAGAAATAATTGGCATTCATGCTTTATTTGGTGCTTTTATGGCTGGAATCATTATCCCGCCGAATTTTGATTTTCGAAAGGTGCTGGTTCAGAAAATTGAGGATATCAGCCTGATTTTGCTTTTACCTCTATTTTTTGCATTTAGTGGACTCCGTACTCAAATCGGTTTGTTGAACACACCAAATTTATGGGGTATTTGCCTGATTGTCATTATTGTGGCTGTGACTGGAAAACTTGCAGGCAGTGCGATTGCCGCACGGTTTGTTGGTCATTCGTGGAAAGAGAGTGTCACCATCGGAGTTCTCATGAACACCCGTGGATTGGTGGAGTTGGTGATTTTAAATATCGGATATGACCTTGGAGTGCTTTCTCCTGAACTTTTCACCATGATGGTACTGATGGCGCTGGCGACAACATTTATGACGGGACCCGCTCTGGATATGATTAACTCAATATGACTCAATCTGCTTTTGGAGTGATTCTTCCCATAGTCAATTCCATTGATAAAATACTTTTCTTTTTTGGTTTACCTCAAGCTGGAAGCAGACTTTTACGATTGAACCAGCACACAAATGCTTCACGCACGTAGCCGAATGGTGCTGAAAGAATTGACGACTTACAAATGGATCATCGACGAGAACAGGTAAACTAAATCGGCGGAATAATGCTCACTGCAAAAAATATAAGCAAATCCTACACCATACATAGCAAGCGCACTATACAGATCCTTCGCGGGGTCGATCTCACTGTTAGTGAAGGAGAGATGGTGACCATCATCGGAGCCTCGGGAAGCGGCAAAACAACCTTGCTGAACCTGCTCGGCACCCTCGACACCCCAGAAAGTGGCGAGATCATTTTCGACAAGGAGCTTTTATTCAGGGATACAAAGTACACCCTCTCCCAAAAAGCGCTTGCCAGGTTCAGAAACCAGAAAATAGGTTTCGTCTTTCAGTTCCACCACCTCCTCTCTGACTTCACCGCCCTCGAAAATGTAGCAATGCCCGAATTCATCGCCACCAGCAAACTGCCACCGGCAAAAAAAAGGGCTGCTGAGCTGCTTGAAAGCCTGGGCCTCTCGGAGCGGCTCGACCACCTCCCCTCAGAGCTCTCCGGCGGCGAACAGCAACGAGTCGCCATTGCCCGAGCCCTTATGAATAACCCGAAGCTGGTGCTTGCCGACGAACCAAGCGGTAACCTCGACAACCAGAACAGCCGCATCCTCTATGAGCTGATGGCAAAGCTGAGCAAAGAGCGACGCACCTCCTTTATAATTGTTACCCATAACGAAAAGTATGCCGCCCTCGCCGACCGGTGCCTGCGCATGGAGGATGGGCATTTGCATCCATGCGCAGGGTGAGGCAACAAAAGCTGAAAATAACATTGATTGTAATATGCCTGAAATAGCCAGATTTTACGGAAGGAGCTGATTGAGTGTTTCTCCACATTTCCAGCACCAAGCGAAAGCACTTTCAGATCGGCCAATTTCAAATCCGGGTGCAGGTTGAACGCTTCAATGTATGCACACATGGTCGGGTTGTTAGCAAAATCTCCACGGCACGGTCAATAAGTGGATAGACTTCCACTTCAGGCCAGAAGATGGATGCGGGAAAAAACATATTCGAGAGAGTCTTCGTTCAGAACAACCCTGGAAAAACCCGTCGAGCCAAGATCCATGGGCCTGTTGTCCCTGTCACTGGTGAACTTGCGGCTCTGTTTGCCGTTATACCAGTAAACAAGCCTGATTTTGTTTCCCTCGATTTCAAGGGCCGTAATACCGCGTTTTCCAATGGTACAGCCGGAGTTGAAGATGCTTGGAATAGTGATGTTATTGTACAGGCCGCTTCGGAGACCGATTTTCTTGCCCTGCTTGTAACAGGCGTCAAGCTCGGTTTTCAAAGAAGCAATTTTCCGTTTGATAACGGTTCGTTTTTCACTATCTGCTGATGGATAAGCCCGACAGAGCTCTTCAATTCTGTAGTTCAGAAAATCCACTTTGGAAAGCGATTCGAAGAGAGGACGGTGAGTGTGCCCGATGATAGAGACTATTTTAGCCTGGTTTGAAAACTCATAAATCGATTTTTCAATAGCGAACCTTCTGGGACTGTTGTATGCAATGGAAAAGTTCCTTATGCCAACAGGTTTGGCAATATATTTGATAAAAAAAATGACTGCACGACTGACCATTGGGTAGGTTTCCCACAAAAGCTCCGATGCCTGATGGCCATGAAAGAGCAGCATGGTTTCATCGCCGTAATGAAATTTCAGCGAATTGACCATCGAAGAAGCAAGCTGATACCCTTTTTCGTCAAACAAGGCCGTATCATGGTTCCCATAGGTTTTCCAGAAAAAG
>CAIYWF010000182.1 GCA_903929845.1 uncultured Chlorobiaceae bacterium
GCCGGCGCCCCTGACCCGTCAAAGCCCGCGGAAAAATCGTTGTGCATCCGGCGCGCGGCCGCGCTAAAGCCTACCACCCGTTCCAGTTGCGCGCGTCTGTACCTTTCCAGCTGAAAGGGAAAAATTTCTCGCTTTTCCCCATCCAGACAGCGCTTACCGACCATTTTTCACTTGACCTTTCCGCGCCCGAAGCATACTTTCAGAGCGAAGGCCGGCTCGATTTCGCGAGCGGCGCACATTCGACCTAGCAGTACGGCGTTTGCCGTGGTCAGGCTTGTAGCCTCGATCCGAAGTGTACCGCGGAACCTGATGAAACTTGAGTGAGAGTGCGCAGCGTTGAACGTCAGAAAAATAGTGCAAACGGCAACGTATTGTTTTGCTTTGCAATATACGATGAGAGGGTGATGAAGGGAAAGAGTTCTGATAACTATCCCGTTTTTTTTCTAAATTCCCATTCGCTATAAACCTCGAAGATGACTTCCCTTTTGGAACTTATCTGCTTTTCATATTGTTGGGTTAGCTCATGTTAACCACAGTGAGCATGTATTCACTTTATCGATAAACGATACTTATTTCTACTGCCATGTTTTTAGATCCAATGTATTTTGTGTTTGCCATGCCCCCCATGCTGCTGGGGTTATGGGCTCAGTTCAAGGTAAAGTCAGCGTTTAACAAATATTCGCAGGTGCGTACCCAGAGTGGTGTGAGCGGCGCTGAGGCTGCCCGGCGTATTCTTCAGCGTGGCGGGCTCGGGAATGTGACGATTGAGACTGCACAGGGGATGCTCTCTGATCACTATGATCCCAGACAGAAGGTGTTGCGTTTGAGTGATGAGGTGTACCGTCTGCCAAGTATTGCCTCTGTTGGTGTTGCAGCTCACGAAGCGGGCCACGCCCTGCAGGACAAGATGGGCTATGCTCCGTTGCAGTTACGCTCCTTTATGGTACCTGCAGTCACTGTCGGCAGCAATATTGGCCCTATTCTCTTTATGGCTGGCATGTTTTTGGCTGGAACACTCGGTACGACGCTCGCATGGGCGGGAATCATCCTCTTTGGAGGTACGGCGCTCTTTGCCCTGGTAACGCTTCCGGTTGAGTTTGATGCAAGCCGTCGGGCAAAGGAGCTGCTGGTGTCGCAGGGAATTGTTTCGAGCGCGGAAATGAAAGGGGTAAATGCGGTGCTTGACGCGGCGGCGCTCACCTATGTTGCAGCGGCAGCCCAGGCGATTATGCAGTTGGTCTATTTTCTTTCCGTCATGAACCGCAGAAACTCGTAATATGCACAAAAGCTTTCGGAAGAAACCGCTGGCGCAGTTGCTGGCAGAGGTGCACAGTGAACATCGGTTGAACAGGATTCTCGGGCCGGTTGCCCTGACGAGCCTTGGTGTTGGCGCTATTATCGGAACGGGAATTTTTGTGCTTATAGGTGTTGCCGCGCACGACAAGGCTGGCCCTGCAGTAACGCTCTCTTTTGCGGTTGCTGGTATGGCCTGTATTTTTGCCGCTCTTTGCTATGCGGAGTTTGCATCCATGGTACCGGTGGCCGGTTCGGCTTACACTTATGCTTATGCTACTCTTGGGGAGTTGATGGCCTGGATTATTGGCTGGGATCTTATTCTTGAGTATGGCGTCGCTTCGGCAACGGTTGCACATGGATGGTCAAAATATTTTCAGGATTTTATAGGCATCTTCGGGCTTGGGGTTCCTGCGCTTTTTGCCAATGCTCCCTTTGATTTCGATCCTGCCAATGGACTTCTGAGTTCTACTGGCGCTTGGGTTGATCTTCCGGCGGTTCTCATCACTTTTGCGGTTACGGTTGTGCTTGTCAAGGGGATCAAGGAGAGCGCCAATTTTAATGCTGGAATGGTGATTGTCAAGGTTGCTATCGTTCTGCTGGTAATTGTGCTTGGCGCTATGTATGTCAAGCCTGCAAACTGGATACCGTTTGCTCCGTTCGGGTTTTCAGGTCTCAGTATTTTCGGTCACACCGTTCTCGGTGAGCCAGGCACTGGCGGCGCCCCTGTCGGGGTGCTTGCCGGAGCTGCCATGATTTTCTTTGCCTATATAGGGTTTGATTCTATTTCAACGCATGCTGAGGAGGCGAAAAATCCTCAGAGGGACATCCCGATCGCCCTGATTGGGTCCCTGATAGTTTGCACTATTCTTTACATTGCGGTTGCGGCTGTTATTACCGGTATGGTTCCCTATAATAAAATCAGTATTGATGCGCCTGTCTCCAATGCCTTTATGCAGGTTGGCATAGGCTGGGCACAATTTGTTATTTCGCTTGGGGCTATTACGGGCATCACTTCTGTGCTGCTGGTCATGATGCTCAGCCAGCCGAGGATTTTTCTTGCCATGGCGCGTGACGGTTTGTTGCCGAAATCGTTTTTCGGGGCAATTCATGAAAAGTTCAGGACTCCCTGGAAATCAACTCTTTTGACTGGTGTTTTTGTTGCCACGCTGGGCGGCATGCTCCCTTTGCGCCTGCTGGCGGAACTGGTCAATATTGGCACGCTTTTTGCCTTTGTTGTCGTCTGCAGCGCCGTGCTCATCATGAGAAAAACGCATCCGGATGCCAACCGTCCTTTCAGAGCTCCACTGGTGCCATTTGTGCCAATTGCGGGTATTCTCACCTGCTTGATGCTGATGTTTTCGCTGCCAGTGGAAAACTGGATCAGGCTTATTGGCTGGCTGTTTATCGGCATTGTTATTTATTATTTTTACGGCCGCAAGCATAGCGCCCTTAACTCTCTTGACCCATCATGAAAAGCGACATAAACAATAAAGTATTTCTTGTTACAGGCGCATCAACCGGAATTGGTGAAGCAACCGCAAGGCGGGCGGTTGAGGCCGGATTCAAGGTTGTGCTTGCCGCACGATCTTCGGACAAACTTGAGCGCCTGGTAACTGAGTTTGGCCCTGAAAACGCCCTTGCCGTTACTTGTGATGTTGCTGAGTGGCAATCACAGCAGGAGATGGTGGATAAGTGCCTGATGCGCTTTGGCCGAATTGATGTTGTTTTTGCCAATGCCGGATTTTCGAAAGGATCAACGTTTTACGGCGGTGAGGATAAACCTGAAGAGTGGCGTGAGATGGTGATGGTTAATGTGTATGGAGCAGCGGTAACGGCTCGACTGACTTTGCCTGAACTGGTTAAAAATGGCGGCCACTTTCTGATTACCGGCTCAGTTGTCGGACGGGTCACCTCCATAAGAAACCTCTATTCGGCAACAAAATGGGCGGTTACCGGCATGGCTCAGGCTATCCGTAATGAGATGGTGGGCACAGGAATCCGTGTGACGCTGATTGAACCGGGTATTGTCGATACTCCTTTCTGGGATCATCTGCAGAAACCTGCATCTACTGAGCTGCAGTCGGACGATATTGCCCGAGCTGTCATGTTTGCAGTCAGTCAGCCTCCCCATGTTGATGTCAACGATATTTTGATCCGACCAACGGGCCAGCAACATTAACCGACGACGCTGGAATGGTATTCCGAACGTCATGCCAGGCAGGATTCATGCTGATAACATTTGAAGGAATAGATGGTGCAGGAAAATCAACCCAGATAAATAAACTTGTCAACTCTATGACCGGTTCTGGGGTCGATGTTGTAACCCTGAGAGAACCCGGCGGCACGGCCGTCGCTGAAAAAATTCGTCTTATTCTTCTGGAAAACCAGCACAAAATCAGTCCTATTGGTGAACTGCTTCTTTTTTCAGCAAGCAGAGCGGAGCTTGTTCAGGATGTTATCAAACCTGCCCTTGCAAGTGGCAAAACGGTTATTCTTGATCGTTTTTTTGACTCTACGACCGCCTATCAGGGTTATGGGCGCGGCATTGATCTTGAGCTGCTCCGATCAATTATCGCTATTTCAACCTGCAACATAACTCCGGATATCACCTTCTATCTTGATATTGAGCCTGAAGAGGCTATGAAGAGAAAGTTTTCCAAAAAATCAATTCCTCTGGAATTTGACAGCGACGAGCTTGACCGTATGGAACAATCAGGAATTGAGTTTTACCGCCACGTCCAGCAGGGATACCGAGAGATCATGAGGATAAATAGTGAACGCTTTGTCTGCATCAATGCCCTTGATTCGGTAAATAGTATACACCACCATATTATTACGTTTCTGAAAAATCAATTTCCTGTTTGACACACACCCGGTTCTCTGTCGAAACACACTCCGCACACACTTTCCTGAAAGGGAAAAAAGCAAAAATACCGTAATAACATCTGCTGCTTTGTTTAAATCTTTTGTTAAAGTTTTCTACCGATTTTTGAAAGATTTTGATTAAATTGCTTTACATACTACTCCATCATCACTCCCTTACCAGTAAAGCATGCACGAGAGTATTCTTAAGGAGCGCAAGCTGAGCACAAGCTCCACTTCGATCACGTTACAGGATATTCGTACCCTGAAAGAGCTCTACCAACTGAAGGCGGAAACACGTGAACTGAGGGAACCGGTAGTCAAAAACATCATCAAGCAGCGGGTTGTGGGGCAATCATGTGTTGAATCGTTAAAAAATGCCCTCTACTCACTGGAAACTATTTATATTGATGATGATACGGGGCAGCGGTTGTTGCGCCTTGATGGCAAAAAACAGATTGAGGTTGATCTCACTTACGAAATCAGGGAACTCCAGAAAGACATCTACTACCTTGAATATGGTGAGGATAAGTTCATTGATTACCTCGCAAAATTCATTCCCGATTTTCGCACATATATCAATAAAGGCTTCAATACTCTCAAGGGAAAACACTTTAACGCCTTCATCACAGATCGTGACGGTACAACGAATAACTACTGCGGCCGATACCGCTCTTCTGTACAGCCGATCTACAACTCAGTATTTCTAACCCGCTTTGCCAGAAACTGCTGTAATCACCCTATTATCATCACCTCGGCGCCATTGAAAGATTTCGGCATTCTGAATGTTTCAATCAATCCGAGCCACACGTTTATTTACGCAGGTTCCAAAGGAAGGGAGTTTATCGATATCAATGGTGAGTTCAACAGCTTTCCAATTGATGAACAAAAACAGAAGCTGATTCAGCTCTTAAACGAAAAAATACTGGTACTTCTCCAGGAACAGGATTTTGAGAAATTCAACTTTATCGGCTCTGCACTCCAGATAAAATTTGGCCAGACAACAGTTGCTCGTCAGGATATCACAAACTCCATCAGAGATGACGAATCTGTTGCTTTTCTTGAAAAAGTTAAAAGCGTTGTCCTGGAAATAGACCCGAGCGGCAGGAATTTCAGAATTGAAGATACCGGTCTTGATATTGAAATTATTTTAACCATTGATGGCACGTCAAAAGAGTCTCCAATCAAGGATTTTGACAAAGGCGACGGACTTTCTTTTATATACAAAAAACTGGGCATAAATGGCTCGGAAGGCTCTACTCTTGTGTGCGGCGATACCCCTTCGGATATTCCCATGCTGAAAAAGGCAATGGAAATGTGTCATGACGTCTGGGCAGTTTTTGTAACGAGAGATGAGAAGCTTAAACAGCAGGTTGAGGAAATCTGCCCGAACAGCTATACGGTTCCTTACCCGGATGTTCTTTTAACCATTCTTGGTCTTCTCTCTCTGTAACAACGATTTTGCATCATGATAATCTTTTAAATACCAGTATGAGCAACATCTTTAAAGGGGCAATATTCGATCTCGACGGCGTCATCACCGGCACGGCAAAAGTACACAGCTTGGCGTGGGAGTCAATGTTCAATTCCTTTCTCAAAAATTATACCGAGAACAACAACGAACCTTATGTTCCCTTTGACCCTAGTCATGACTACCACAAGTATGTAGACGGGAAGCCGCGCATGGAAGGTGTCAAAAGCTTTCTTTTGTCGAGAGATATTGAATTACCCTTTGGTGAACTGGACGATATTCCTGAAAAAGAGACCGTATGCGGTCTGGGAAACCGTAAAAACAGCCTCTTTACTGAAATCCTGATCAAGGAAGGCCCTGAAGTCTATACCTCATCGATCGATCTCATCAATGTGCTCATATCGAAGGGTATCAGAATTGGTATTGCTTCTTCCAGTTGCAACTGCCAGCTTATTCTGAAGCTTGCCAAGCTGGAGCATCTTTTTGAAACTCGTGTTGATGGAGAGGTTTCCATTGAGCTCCGTCTTAAAGGAAAACCGAACCCTGATATTTTTATCATGGCTGCCCGAAACCTCGGACTTGAACCACACGAATGTGTTGTTGTTGAGGATGCTATTTCCGGTGTTCAGGCTGGTTTCCGGGGTAATTTCGGTATGGTGCTCGGTATTGCGCGTGACATCGAAGGATCAAAACTGAGAGAACAGGGTGCTGATATTGTTGTCAGTGACCTCGGCGAGATTACGATTAAAGAGATTGAGCAGTGGTTCAGTAAAGGCATTAATTATGAGGGATGGAATCTGACTTATACCGATTTTTCTGCCAAGGAGGAAAAAGTCCGCGAAACGCTGACCTCCTCCGGCAATGGATACCTTGGCATAAGAGGTTCTTATGAAGGTTCTTCCAGTTCTCAACACCACTATCCAGGCACCTATATTGCCGGGGTTTTCAACAGAGTGCCCTCTGAGGTTCACGGCCAGACAGTTTTCAACAATGACTTTGTCAATACTCCTAACTGGCTTCCTGTAGAGTTCAGGATTGGCGGAGGAAAGTTTATCGATCCGTTTGAGCAGAAGATACTCAGCTATCGCCAGAACCTGAATCTGCGCAACGGCCTTATGGAGCGGGAGATCGTCATTCAGGATAATCTCGGACGAATAACGAGCATCGGCAGCAGCAGGTTTGCCAGCATGGACGACCCTCATCGCTGCGCTTTGAAGTTCACTCTCAAGCCGGTCAATTACAGTGCAGATGTCGAGTTCCGATCTGGAATAGACGGCCGGATACAAAACAAGAATGTTGCGCGTTACAGTGAGCTGACAAGCGATCATCTGGAACATGTGGAGGGCTTCAGCGAAGACCAGATCATTCTCCTGCATGTTCGTACCAATGTGTCGCATTACGACATTGTAACAGGAACGAAGACCCGGATATTGTCTCATGGAAAGCCAGCAGTTATTGAACGTTCAACCTTAAGTGAAAATCGGTATATCGGTGAATTGTTTACAATGGCTCTGAGTCCGAACAAGAGCTGTACTGTTGAAAAACTGGCATCTATTTATACATCACTTGACACGAAAACCAGTAATCCGGTAAAAGCCGCGAAACTTTCACTTGAAAGCGAGGACTCTTTCGATTCACTGTTCAAAGCACATGTCAACGCTTGGGAAAAAATATGGAAACAGGCTGATATGATTGTTGAAGGCGATCGATTCAGCCAGAAATTACTCAGACTGCACACCTATCACATGATGTGCACGGCATCGATACACAATCCATCCATCGATGCCGGAATGCCTGCTCGTGGCTTGAACGGTGAGGCTTACCGTGGCCATATCTTCTGGGATGAAATATTTATTCTGCCATTTTTCAACCGCCTCTTTCCCGACATTTCAAAGGCGCTTCTTATGTACCGCTATCGCAGGCTTGATGCTGCCAGAAAGTATGCTCGTGAAAACGGATACAAGGGCGCCATGTACCCCTGGCAGACGGCTGATGATGGCCTTGAAGATACGCAGGTTTTGCATTTCAATCCAAAAAGCGGTACATGGGGACCTGACCTCAGCCGTTTACAGCGTCATGTTTCGATAGCGGTTTTCTATAATGTGTGGCGCTATATCTATGACACTGACGACACCAAATTTCTTAATGAATACGGTGCGGAGCTGATGTTTGAAATTGCAAGGTTCTGGGCTTCAATCTCAACCTATTCTTCGGTAACGAACAAGTACCACATTGAAGGCGTGATGGGACCGGACGAGTTTCATGAAACACTTCCCGGAAGCGGGAAGGAGGGACTGAAAGATAATGCCTATACAAATATCATGGCAGTCTGGCTGTTTGACAAAGCTGCTGAAATCGGTGAAAAAATTGATCCGGCTGTTCTCAAGCGTCTGATGTCAAAAATCCAGCTCAATCCTGATGAATTCACACAATGGCAGGATATCAGCCGACACATGAATATCCTGATTGATAACGATGGTATCCTTGAACAGTTTGAAGGCTACAAGAGCCTTAAGGAACTTGACTGGAAGCACTACCGAACCATGTACGGCAATATCCACCGTATGGACAGGATACTTAAGGCTGAGGATGATTCTCCCGATATGTACAAGGTTGCCAAACAGCCTGATGTTCTGATGACTTTTTATACGATCTCACCCGGAGAAGTAGCAGAGTTACTGACAAAAATCGGATATCAGGTGCCTGATGCTCTTACCCTGGTCAGAAACAATTATGCCTATTATGAACCAAGAACAAGTCATGGTTCAACCTTGAGCAAGGTAGTTCACAGCATCATCTCAAGCTATCTGTATGACGGTCATGATATGGCCTGGAAGTGGTTTTCCGAGGCGCTTAAAAGCGATATTCAGGATACCCAGGGAGGAACCACACTTGAAGGCATTCACTGCGGTGTCATGGCTGGAACCCTTGATACGGTTATCCGTTATTTCGCTGGCATTTCTTTCTACAATGAAAAACTCAATGTTCATCCAAACCTGCCAGCTCAATGGAATAAACTATCGCTGAGTGTTTGTTTCAGGAATAACCGTTATGCTCTTACTATCGAAAAGAACGATATCATTGTCAACCTGATCGAATCGGAGCAAGATGAGGCCCTCGCATGCATTGCCGGGCGCCATCTCACTCTGAAAAAAGGCGAGCCCTATCATTCAGCCTCCGTTTGAAGATCAAGGGGGAGCAAGCATGAGAAGCATGCTCCCCCTTGGTTTTTATTTTTTACATTTTATTGTTCTTCATGTTGACCTATTAAACTTCTTATGCGCCTGTCTAACTTTCGATATACTTTACCGAAAACAAAAATTGCTGATGAGCTGTCCTCGCCCAGGGATAAGTGCAAGATGATGGTGCTGAACAGGCGGAGAAAAGATTTTGAACACAAAGTTTTTGATGATATCGTCTCTTATTTTAAAAAAGGTGACTTGCTTGTCTTAAACAACAGCAGGGTTTTTCCTGCCAAGATATTCGGACAGAAAGAAAAAACTGACGCTAAAATCGAAGTGTTTTTGCTGAGAGTACTCAATAAAGAGGCTGGATTATGGGATGTATTGGTTGATCCTGCCCGGAAAGTAAGGGTAGGCAACAAGATTTACTTTGAGGAGGATGTTGTTGCTGAAGTCGTTGATAACACTACTTCCCGCGGAAGAACGATCAGGTTCCTGAATCCGGATATTGATGTCTTCAGCCTTGTTGAAAGAATCGGCAGCATTCCCCTTCCACCTTACTTTACTCGCCCACCAAGGGAGTCTGACAAAGAAAATTACCAGACCGTTTACGCCAGTGAGACCGGAGCAGTTGTTGCGCCAATGGCAGGCTTGCATTTTACCATGCCGATTCTGCAGAAAATCCAGAAGATTGGAGTTAAAATCCTGCCGATAACCCTTCATCCAAGCCTGAGCACCTTCAGCGCCATTGAAGTCGAGGACGTCTCCAAACATAAAATGGATTCTGAATATTTCAATATTCCCTACCAGACGGCCATGGAGATCAATGAAACCAAGGTCAACAAAACAGGACGTGTCTTTGCTGTCGGAACAACAACCCTTCGTGTGCTGGAAGCCAACGCCACTGTTGATGGAAAAATAAAATTTGGAAGAGGCTGGACAGACAAGTTTATCTATCCCCCCTATCAATTCAAGGTGGTTGATGCTCTCCACAC
>CAIYWF010000183.1 GCA_903929845.1 uncultured Chlorobiaceae bacterium
GTGCCTGACCGTATTCTGGTGCTGGCCGATCAGCTTGTCAATGTTGATATTACAACCGATGATCTGCGTCAGCGCCTCTCCGAAGGAAAAGTCTATGTTTCCGGCCGTTTGGAAACGGCCCTGTCCAATTTTTTTCAATCTGAAAATCTTGAGCAGCTCAGGGAGCTGACCCTGCGAGAGCTTGCTGCACAGCTTGATTCTAAGCGGCGCAACCACTTTCATGACGATTCGGTTGCCAATCCCGATCAGCTTATGGTTTGCCTCAGTTCAAAAACATGGAACTGTGAAACCATTCTGCGCTACGCATCACGTATAGCAGGACGGCTGAACAGAGACTGGTATGCTGTCTATGTGCAGACGCTTTCTGACAGTCCAACCAATATTGATGCAAAAGTACAACGTTTGCTTTCCAATACACTTGCTCTTGCCCAACAACTTGGCGCGACAGTCTTTACCTATAAAGGGGACGATGTGGTTAAAACCATTCTGCAGTTTGCGAGGGAATATCGTGTTGGACATATCGTCATCGGCAATTCAGGAAAAAAACTTTCGTTATGGCAACGTCTTCAAGGCCGACAGACCATTATTGAGCGCTTAATCAGCGAATGCAGGGGAATCAACGTGATCGTCCTCGATACCAGGGAAGAAGGTGTTGTTGAAAAGACAAAACTCTTTTCCGGCTTTAAAGGGAGTCTTACAGCAGTAAGCCGGTCGCACTATGGCTGGAAAGAACCGATCAGGAGCGCAATGGTTGTTTTGTGGGAAAGTGTTCTTGATAAGGAAGAGGCGTTTCGCCAGTTGCTGCACGAATGCTGTCTTGTCAATCCTGGTATTGACGAAGTGAGTGCGTTCAAGAGCCTTCTGGAACGGGAGCAGCAGGGAGGCACCTTTGTTGGCTCGGATATCGCCATTCCTCATGCCAGACTCAATAATCTCAACAAACCGGTTCTCGCAATAGGTGTCAACCGGGTAGGTATTTATGACGCAGAATCAGGCAAAACAGCTCAGATTATGTTTTTAATGCTCTCTCCTCAGTCCGATCCTGACAGTCACATTCGACTTCTTGGCGCCATCAGCAAGATGGCCGCAGACAGCCATTGGCGGCATATGATGCTGAACTCACGCAGCAAAAAGGAGATTATTCGGATTATACGGAACGGGTTGCGGTAGGTCAGTTCAATTCTGAGTGATGGCAATGATACAGAATCAATTATTCGAGTGAGATTTGCAGGCAACGGTTATTTTTTTATCTTTTAGCAGTAATTAAAGGTATTGGGTTCATTTGTTGATGATGAAGTGATGGTCATGCGAATAACGAATACAAACAAGTTTTTGCTTCCCCTCAGCCTGCTGCTCCTGAGTCTTGACGCTCATGGGGGAGGTGCTTTTTAATTCGTTTTTGCCATCTGAAAGAACATTGTTAAAGCCACCAACCCTGAGGGATTGGTGGCTTTATTCGTTAATGGGATAAAAGAAAGGAGTAATGACAGGATGATGAATTATAAAAAGTATGCGCCATACCCATTGGTTGCTCTTGCCGATAGAAGTTGGCCAGATAAGACAATCACGAAAGCCCCGATATGGAGCAGTGTTGATCTTCGTGATGGCAATCAGGCGCTTCCTGTGCCAATGAGCGTGGATGAAAAGGTCGCCATGTTTCAGCTTCTTGTATCCATTGGTTTCAAGGAGATAGAAGTTGGCTTTCCTTCAGCATCTGCAACGGAGTATGCTTTTGCTCGACGGCTGATTGATGGCAACCTTATTCCTGATGATGTCACGATCCAGGTGTTGACCCAGGCGCGTGAACATTTGATTCGAAAAACATTCGATGCCATCAGCGGTGCCAGACATGCCATCGTGCATCTTTACAATTCGACATCAACCTTGCAGAGGGATGTGGTCTTCCGCAAAAACAGGGAAGAGATCAAGGCTATTGCGATTGAGGGGACAGCGCTTGTTCGCCTTCTAAAGGATGAATCTGGCAACGCTGGTATTCGCCTCGAGTACAGCCCTGAAAGTTTTACCGGTACCGAGCTCGATTATGCACTCGATGTCTGTCATGCGGTTATGGATACCTGGTGCGCCTCTGCCGATGACAAAATTATCCTGAATCTTCCCTCCACGGTCGAAATGTCGCAGCCGAATATTTATGCTGACAGGATTGAGTGGTTTTGCCGCAACATCAAGGTGAGAGATGCTGTCCTGATCAGTGTTCATGCTCATAATGATAGGGGCACTGCTGTTGCTACGGCTGAATTGGCTGTGTTGGCTGGTGCTGACCGGGTTGAGGGAGCATTGTTTGGTAATGGTGAACGATGTGGCAACATGGATATTGTCACCATGGCGCTGAACCTCTTTACCCAGGGAGTTGATCCTGAACTTGATTTTTCTGATCTGCCTCGTATTCGTGATGTTTACCGGCGTTGTACCCGTATGGATATTCATGCCCGTCAGCCTTATTCCGGAGATCTCGTCTATACAGCGTTTTCCGGTTCTCACCAGGATGCTATCAGCAAAGGCATGAAAGCGCAACCATCCTCTCCCGGTGGCTTATGGGCAGTACCCTATTTGCCTATCGACCCTCAGGACGTTGGCTGCACCTATGAGGCCATTGTACGTATCAACAGTCAGTCAGGAAAGGGAGGCGTCGCTTATGTTCTTGAAAAAGATTACGGTATCCAGATTCCGAAATGGATGCAGCCTGATTTTGCTGAGGCGGTGCAGGGCGTTGCCGATACAACAGGCGCAGAGTTGACGCCGGATCAGATTCACGAACTGTTTCATGCGGAGTATGTGAAACTGAGGGAACCTGTTACTCTCAAAAAGTGCCATATCACCTGGGATGATGAGGAGCCGCGCCGTCAAGATGAAGAGGATACCACCATCAGTTGTGTCGTGCAGACGAAAGAGCGGGAGTTCACCTTCGAGGCTCAGGGAAATGGCCCTCTTGACGCCTTTGTCAAGGGATTTATCAGGGAGAGTGGACTGGATTTCAGTGTTGACGAGTATGCAGAGCATGCTATTGGGCGCAGTGCCGGAGCTCTTGCCGTTGCTTACATCAAGATTGTTTGTGCTGATGGCAGGCTCTCTTACGGCGCCGGTATTGATTCGAATATCAGCCTTGCATCAATCAAGGCGACGGTCAGCGCCCTGAACAGGCTTCCGTAAACACATTTATTCCTGTGGCAACGCTGGCCGGGTTACTACCTCGGACTGGCGGCTGCTCACCACTATTTTGAAGGCACGATAATCACCGGGCAGGATGCCTGACGGATTACTCCTTCCGAGACGCTGCCAATAAGAAGGTGAAAAAGTGCTCCGTGTCCATGCGATCCAAGCATGATCATATCAACGCAGTTTTTCTTGCTTTCTCCGATAATTGCGGTAACCTCGTCGTTGTGTGCAATGATAACTGAGGTATCAATGCCTTTTTCCTGCAGCCTTGCGGCAACAGTCAGAAGTTGAGCAGATTCAGGTTCTTTGCTGAGAAGATGACCTTCATTATCATGCGTATTGTCAACGGGAAGCAATGTTTCGACTTCTGGAGGTACGTCAATAATTGGTGAGGAGGGCGGAATGACATGAAGCAGAAAAACTTGTGCAGGGAGGCTTTTTACAAGTTTTTCTGCTTCAGAAATAACTCTCCCGGCAAGTTCCGAAAAATCGATTGCAACCAGAAGCTTCATGGTTGGACGTCAGGCGCTTACCTGGCGTTTTTCCTGAAGTATCATGAAAATTGCAAAGACGACACCAGGCAACCAGCCGAAGAGCGTAAGAAGCCCTGTCAGCATAATCGTGCCAGCCTCCTTGTTCGTGACTGCGGAAGGGGGTAGAATAATGGCCAGAATCCATCTGCGAATATCCATTGACAATCTCCGGTTTTTTATGAAATAATTGATAATTTACGACTTATACTGACAACAAGCAATGCAAAAACGCTAACAGGGTGCTAATAACAGGCAACAGTTTACTGTATTGCTTGTATTTTAATTCTAAAATTGTAAATTAAACTCCCTTCGGAAATAATCCTGAGTAAAAAGAGTGCTCTTGATTTGTTGAACATAAATTGAAATAACTTGGTTACTAAAGTTCATCCTGACGTGGTTTTGGATGATGTTGTTGAGGTCATTGAAGAGCCGAATTTTAATAATTACAATACCTCTCCAGACCCGCCCAGTCCTTATGCTGACCTTGAAAAAAAGTACCGCAAAAATCGGTTTAATAAAAGCAGAGCCAAAAGCCCTTCAGACTATTTCAGTGTGAGTGGCGGTGGAGTGCATCCGGTTTCAAAAAGTGCGGACGGAAACAAGCAGCAGAAAAGAAAACCGAAAAAGAAGACTTTTTCCAAAGTATCTCGTGTTACTTCCGGCAAACGCAACCCATAAGCGATTCTTTTGGGTGGGAGTGTGGACAATATGGCTTTTGAGATACAGGCACATCGGGGCGCAAGATCGTTTTTCTCCGAAAATACACTTCAGGCATTCTGTCATGCAGCAGCTCTTGGCGTAAGGGTTCTGGAGCTTGATCTTGTGGTATCGAGAGATCATGAGCTTGTTGTTTCTCATGATCCCTGGCTTTCAGCTCCACTTTGTTCTGATCCACAAGGCCGTCCCCTGAGCATGAAAGACCGATGGCGCTATGTCATGTACGATATGAACTATGCAGATATTGCCTCTTTTGACTGTGGTCTGCCTCATCCCTCTTTTCCCTGTCAGCTTAGGATTCCCGTGTGCAAGCCGCTTCTTGCTGCCGTATTCAGGGAGGTCGATACTTTTATGGCTTCCAGGGGGATGAAGGAACGTATGATTTATAATCTTGAAATAAAGTCATGGCCCGATAAGGATGCTGTATTTCATCCATCCCCGGACAAGTATGCAGCCCTTGTTCTCCAGCTTGTTCAGGCAGAGGGGTTGTCGTCCCGGGTGAGGATACAGTCTTTCGACAGTCGGGTGATTCGGGAGGCCTGGAAGTTGAACTCACGGTTATGTTATGGCCTGCTGATCGATGAGGCGCAACATATTCCGAAATCTCTGCAAGCACTTGGTTTTGTGCCTCAGTATCTTAATCCCCATTTTTCTCTTGTTGACCGGGAAATGATCGAAGATCTCCATAACCAGAACATTTTGGTGGTTCCCTGGACGGTGAATTATGCCGAAGAGATGCTGGCCATGAAACACCTTGGTGCCGATGGAATTATTACTGATTATCCTGAACAAGCCATTGCTCTTTTCAGCGAGTCACTCCCACCTTTTTCAATTCATTCAGCAGAACATTAACTCTTGCTGCAATCCCTTCAGGGATTTCTGCCTCTTTTTTTCCGGCGGGACAGTATATAATCATGTCTAATGCGTCAAGCAAAGTAGTGAGCTCTTTTCGAGTTTCATCGGTACTCTTGATCTCCAGCAGCGCCTGTTTCAGCTCCCTCCGAGTCAAGCCTCCCGGACTTTTTATTCCCGCCTCTTCAAGCACGGTAAAAAGCTGCTGCTTCATTTTTCCGGCAGAGTTGCTACTATCAGGCCTGATCATTTCTGCAGAATCAAGTTGTGCCAAGGCTCTCTTTTGAAGTTGTTTTTTTCTTGTTATTACTATGGCAACACCACAGAGCAGCAATATTATTATGATTGCTGTATTCGTGAGCAACGAGGGGAAGGTTTTCTTTATTCCCGGAGATGGGTCAGAAGGCTTTTTTTCGTTCGTCATGGCACCTTGCATTGCGCCTGATACTGTTATGTCAAACGGCTTTGAAAGAAGGGTACTGTATTGTCTGGTTTCAGGATTGAAAACCACAAAACGCAGTGACGGAATATGAAAATCACCTTCCAATTGAGGCCAGGCGATTATTGTTGATGTTATGGAGCCTGAGCTGAGCACTGACTCTTTATTGAGGATTGTTGTTCTCTCGGGAGGGTTTTGTTGAAAACTTTCGGGAAGATGAAGAGCTGGCAGTTCCAGCGTCAGCAGGCTGCCGGTTCCTGTGAGAGTGAGTTTCACTGATAATGGCTCTCCAATCCTGAGATTCTGTTTATCGGCAAGAACGTTAAGCGAAAAGTTACCTACGGCGCCTGAGAAGCCTTCCTGTACTGGTTCGGGAAGAGCGTGCGCGGAGATGATAATTTCAGGTGCTGTGATTTTTACTCGGGTATCGGGCAGTTCATTTCCATTGGTTGTAACCTGTTGCTGTGGTAGAACGCACTGCATGTTGTAGCCTGAAACCTTGATAGTGCCGCTCTGGATAGGCACCAGTCTGAACTGCTTGACAATGGCGCTTCTGAAGCTTTCTCCCTTAATCGTAGTCGGAATGCTTTTGATAAAGTGGTCAGGAACGCTCTCTTTGGCCCATAAACCTTGCAGTGAAGGGTTGGTTTCTGAGGATATTTTTGGTGCAACATTCTTGAAATAGAGTGTGTACGTCAAGAGTATTTCTTGGCCAACAAAAGGGCTTGTGCTGCTTATTGAAGAAATAAGGAATGGTTTATCCAGATTCCCTGATGCCCCTGCAATTGCTGGAGCACTAAGAGATGCTATGATAAGCCAGAAGAGAGCGCAGTACCGGTTAAGAGCTAAGCCTTTGGCCATAGTGATTATTTCATGAGTTCTCTGGAGCGGGCCGCAGCGGCAGCAACTGTTTCTATCAGAATCTGCCTGATATTTTTTTCATCCATGACCTTCAGTCCGGCTTCTGTTGTTCCGCCCGGCGTAGTGACATCCCGTTTGAGTTCATCAGGATTTTTTGTGCCGGAAAGCACCATTTTTACCGCCCCGATCATGGTTTGTGCAGCAAGAAGGAGCGCTTCATCGTATGAAAGGCCGCACAACCGTCCCCCTTCTGCCAGCGAATCAAGCATAGAGAACATATAGGCTGGTCCGCTGCCGGAAAGCGCGGTTGCAGCATCCATCTGCGATTCATCAAGAATGATGACCTTGCCAATTGAACTGAAGAGCTCGCTTGCAAGGGCGACATCATCATCCGAAGCCATTTTCCCACGGCAGAGAGCGGTCATGCCTTCGCCAACGAAAGCTGGAGTATTGGGCATAACTCTGATGACTTTCAACTCTTCTATAGCATTTGTTCTGATAAACTCCGAGGAGATACCCGCAGCAACGCTGATCATAAGGTGATTGGCATTGAGCGACGGTTTCAGCTTTTCGAGTACCTCTGCAATCTGGTAAGGTTTGACCGCAAGAATGATGACTTGCGCCTTTCGGGCAACCTCTTCAATCGACTGACAGGGCTGAACGGGGTAATCGGCGGAAATGGCAGAGAGAGCAGCCGGTTCCCTGTCAAAGCCTGAAATGAGGGTGTTTTCTCTCTGGCTGAGGCCTCCAATAAGGGCCCGTGCAATTCTTCCTGTTCCGACAAAGCCAATATGGAGATGGGTCATGATATAAAGAATTTTGGTGTATGAGACAGGTGCATATTACTAAGGAGGGAGGGTAACTGAAATCAATTTTGCAGTGAAGCCGAAAAAAAAATGGGAGCTGTTGTGCCACAGCTCCCGATCGTCATTTTTATTTCGATTTATCCACCATGAAAGCGACAGCGTTTGTCACCGCTTCATCAGTCAGACTTGCATTGCCGCCTTTTGCTGGCATCATGCCCGCTTTGCCAGTGAATCCCTGTAGTGAATTTTTCGTAACGACATCCAGACCCTTTGCGATACGATCTTTCCATGCAGCTTTGTCGCCAGGTTTCGGCGCGCCCATCATGCCTGCTTCATGACATCCAGCACAACTTGCGTCATACACCGTTTTACCTGCTGCCAATTTTGGGTCTGCTGGAACCTCAGCTTTTGTAGGCGCAGCGGCAGGTGCGGCAACAGACGCAGGCGCGGCAGCTTCTTTCTTGTCATCGGGAAATTTGAGTGAGGCAGGTGGTTTCTCAAGGCCACATGCGCCAAGGTAAAGAAGGCTTACCGTCAGCAAAGGGAGAAAGGGTTTCATAGTCATTTTCAAGAAAGGTTTAGGTTGTTGTGCCGGGTATGGTTTCAAAAACGTTGATTGACAGTTTAAAAATTATTCGTCGTATGGCAAAATGGTTTTT
Organism: uncultured Chlorobiaceae bacterium; assembly: GCA_903929845.1. Classification (GTDB taxonomy): domain Bacteria; phylum Bacteroidota; class Chlorobiia; order Chlorobiales; family Chlorobiaceae; genus Chlorobium. The sequence goes on from CAIYWF010000183.1 coordinate 8,042, forward strand.
TCAGAAGTTGTTTTCACGTTGATGCCGCAGATCCTGACGGGAGAGGCTGTAAAGATGGGTGTAGAAGAGATTGAAGAGCAGCACGGCACTTTTCGCTCTGGGGGCCGACAGGCCTCTTATGACGGAGTTTTTCAGGGTAAACACTTTGCGTGTAAGTGTAGAGTAGCTTTCGATAAAGGCGTCGAGTGGAATGTTTTTTGGCAGATAAAGCATCTCCTGGCCGAAGGAGTAACGATATGCGGTAATGTCGAGAGGGTCAAAGAGCAGTCGTCCCTCCTCCCTGAGCCGCTCAAAAACCTGTGTGCCGGGAGTCGGTCGCAGAATGTTGATGCCCGGCACGTCAAGCTTTGTTTCATGGATAAAATCAAGAATTGCTGCCGGGGTATCA